>NZ_JBFUHK010000225.1:0-1476 GCF_056402435.1 Rahnella sp. P4_A8
CTCATTGAGTATCCGGGTGCACTACAGGTGGTGCTCATTGAGTATCCGGGTGCACTACAGGTGGTGAATTTCGCAGAAGGCAAAGTCAGTATTGCGGCGGTAAAAGCCTATTACGGTGGGCCTTTAGTCGGTAATGCACTCTCTTCAATGCGTGAACACATGCCGCACATTGAAACGCGGGTTGCAGCCATTTTCCGCCAGGATCGTCCTATTCGCCCACAGGGTTCAACCATTATCGAAGCCGGTGATGAAGTATTCTTTGTGGCAGCTTCTCAGCATATCCGTGCAGTCATGAGCGAGCTTCAGAGGCTCGAAAAACCTTATAAACGAATCATGATCGTAGGTGGCGGCAATGTCGGGGCGGGGCTTGCACAACGGCTTGAGAAGAATTACAGCGTAAAACTCATCGAGCGGGATCAGCAGCGAGCCGCAGAGCTTGCAGAGATATTGCAAGATACGATTGTCTTCTACGGTGATGCCTCGGATCAGGAATTGCTGGCTGAAGAGCATATTGAACAAGTGGATGTATTCATCGCTATTACCAATGATGATGAAGCGAACATCATGTCCGCAATGCTGGCCAAGAGGATGGGCGCGAAAAAGGCGATGGTTCTCATCCAGCGCAGTGCATATGTCGATTTGGTGCAGGGCAGCGTCATCGATATTGCAATTTCGCCTCAGCAGGCAACGATTTCAGCGTTGCTTGGACACGTCAGAAAAGCAGACATCGTCAGTGTTTCATCGCTGAGACGCGGTGTCGCGGAAGCCATTGAAGCAATTGCACATGGCGATGAGACAACATCAAAAGTTGTGGGTCGTACCGTGGAACAAATCAAACTGCCACCCGGTACAACGATTGGGGCTATTGTGCGCGGTAATGAGGTTATTATTGCCAACGGCACCAGCAGGATCCAACAGGGTGACCATGTTGTGATGTTTATTACCGATAAGAAGTTTGTCAGGGATGTTGAACGGCTGTTCCAGCCAAGCCCATTCTTGTTATAAATTGCACCTTTTGTTAATCGAATTTAGCGTTAATTGAGTTTCAGATGAGAAGTTTTGTAGCGAAGACCCTGCAAATGGTCTTTACTTGGTTTGACATATTTGATGAATTTGCCAAGGAGTATTTATGAGTTTTATGAAAGAGTTTCGTGAGTTTGCCATGCGCGGCAACGTGGTCGACCTGGCAGTCGGTGTTATCATCGGCGCCGCTTTTGGCAAAATAGTATCGTCATTTGTCGCTGATATTATTATGCCACCGCTAGGCTTGCTGATTGGCGGGGTTGATTTTAAGCAGTTTGCTTTTGTCCTCAGGGAGGCCCAGGGAGCAGCACCCGCAGTAGTCATGCATTACGGGGTATTCATTCAGAACGTGTTTGATTTCATCATTGTTGCACTGGCCATATTCTGCGCAATTACCTTGATGAATAAAATGCGTCGTAAGCAGGAAGATAAGCCCGTTGCACCACCTAAACC
>NZ_JBFUHK010000226.1:0-1465 GCF_056402435.1 Rahnella sp. P4_A8
CCATATGGTTGCTATTTACCGGGAGCAAGGTTACTCATTAAATTTACCTGATGTTAAAAGTTATGATGATTTCTCTACAAATTATCCTTATCAAGGCAAAGCGCAACTTTCTCAGATGGTTGCCTCTTTGCAGAAACAAGATATCTTGAATCAGTGCTATATGATCTCTACTTCAGGCTCAAGTGGTAAGCCGGTAATTTTAGGGAATCGTATTTTACATTCTGTTGACTATGATTCTTATCCATTTGATATCAGGCGTTTGTTAGAAAAAAATATCTTCAACGCTACAGATGTTGTTTCTAATATGTTAGTTCCCGGTTGTTTCGGTTTTTTATATGAGGGCTTATCGAGAATACTTTATTATATAGGTGCAACGGTGCTGCCAGTAGGGAGATTCGATAAACAATCTTCTCTGGAAAAGACTTTATCTGTTATGGAAACATCACAGGTTAATACTCTTATTGCCACTCCTGCCGGTGTTATGCAATTGGTGCAGTATTACCGGGATCACAACTATACCTTTCCGGTTAAAAAAATTGTTTATATTGGGGAGATGTTCCATTCCCATAAACGCGACCGGGTGAGGGAGTGTTGGCCGCAGGCTGAGTTTTATGGTCTCTATGGCACCAGTGAAACCGGTATGATGGGGATCAATTTGCCTGCAATGCCAATCAATGAATATCGTTATCTGGCGAAGTGGTTTTTTGCGGAAACTGATGAGACGGGAAAACTGTATATAACAGACCTGCGCGGATCACTGATTCCTATCATTCGCTACCATGTGGGTGATACCGCGCAACCTGTTAAAGAGATCAGCAAAGATATTTCCTCTTTTGTGCTCGGTGGACGCAGTGACAGTGGTTTTAATATCTGTGGTAATTTGATCTCAGCGACAAAAATCAAAGCGAATATAGGAAAATTCTTTTCAAATCAGTCTGAAGTGCAATTTGTCCTTAGCAATACGAACAATGGTATGGATTTACTGGTTGTTAATATTTCTTATGATAAAACTGAAGATCAATCTCAGGCTCGTGATCACGTTATGAAATGCCTGTATTCAGACTATTTATTCTATGAGGGGGTCGCCAGGAATAGTATTAAAGTTGATGTTGTTTTTACTGAGTTCTTAGAGCTATCAAATAGAATGAAATATCCTTTGGTAGTGGATAAGCGACATTAATTATTAATGCGAAACGTGGGTGATTTGAGACTATTTATCAGGTTTTAACAGCGTGAACCTGCGTCACCAAGGATTTAAATTATGAGTTTTCTTACCGGTAAACGCATTCTTATCACAGGTGTTGCCAGCAACCGTTCTATCGCATTTGGTATCGCTGAGGCAATGCATCGTGAAGGTGCTGAACTTGCATTCACTTACCAAAATAATAAGCTGAAATCACGGGTGGAAGGTTTCGCTGMCAAATTTGGGTCTGACATTGTATTGCCCTGCGATGTAGGTGAAGAT
>NZ_JBFUHK010000227.1:0-1456 GCF_056402435.1 Rahnella sp. P4_A8
CATCCTCCAAAATAGTATTGGCTTAAACAGAATTACCAGAGAGGGACTACATGCTTTTCTCTGGTTTTTGAGTCATCTTTAGTCCATGTTTCGTATGCTTACACCCATAAATACATTGCTCGTTCTGCTATGCGATTTGGAAGTTTGGTATCTATTTTTAAACCAAACTCCTTGCCTTTCTCAATGGTGATTTCTGCTAGTTCAACATCTCCAGATCTTATTCCATTTATTGTAAATAATATGAACCCATTACCATTTTCGTCTGCAGGGAAGTAACCATGATCACCAATCTTAACATTTTTACCTATAACATCAGTGCTAAAGTTAGAAGCATTATCAAAACCTAAAACGTTAAGTTTTTGAAAATATTTTGTAGGATTTGAAACGCACTCTCCAGGTGATTTTTCAGAGCGCAATCTAAAAAAGTTTCTATTAAGAGTTTCAAAAAAAGCCTCACAAAGTATTAAAATGAAATGAGCGCGTTTAATATAAAAATCATTAGATTGTATGTCTTCATTTTCGAAACCGTGTGCTATTTCATTTCTTCTTTGTGCCAAATCATCAAGTTCTGCTTTGATTACTTCCGCACACATTTCCATTTTAATTTCAGATTGCTCATCTAATCCCTTGTCGTTTTTGATGAAATTTTGTACGACTGGGTTTTTGGAAACACTGATTAATACATTAGTAAGTCCAATATCCGAGAAAATTTTGTTAATAGAGTCAAATCTAAAATTGGAGGAATGTAGCGAAAATGCTGGTTCATTAATTATAAATTMATCTTCATTATGTAAACAGTTATTTATGTTTTTAATAAGTGTTTTTTGGGCATTTATGAACTCCTCCGGTGTTAAGTTTTTTTTCCTAGAATAAGACCTTAACAAATCATATGTGTTAAATACATGTTTTTCAGATATTTCTTTAGGGATGTCAGAGTATTTTTTTATTACACTACATAGATTTTTAATATATCCTTCAATAAGCCTCTCAATGTATGATTCCAAAATGCCATATGTAGTAATAATTGAACTTTTATAAAGGAATTTCTTTTTGTTTATGTTGGCGTTTGGCAATGTTTTTGTTAGGAAATTCGATACGGTGTGATCAAAAACGCTCCCGGTTTTAGTAACCTTAATCATGCTTTCAAATACCAGTTCTGATTCACTGTGATAGTGAATATTTAATATTAAATCTTCAACCCCCTTTCTTAATAATAATAGAGATTCTTTCATTTTAAAAATCCCTCAAAGAAAGAGATGAATTTTGTGTTAYGGTCTTGAAGTGCTGAAGGGTTGGTATTTCTCCCTTCGAAAGTTTCATAGTTGACAATATAAAAATCCACCAGCGCCTCGTTAATTTTATCTTTGTTTTTAATTAAGGCTGGTTGATGATGCAGATTCTGACTAAGAGCAAACATTAATGGATCGTAGACGGCTGTTGTTGGCCTGTCATACCA
>NZ_JBFUHK010000228.1:0-1427 GCF_056402435.1 Rahnella sp. P4_A8
TGTTACATCAGTGCCAGATTATCAGCGGCGTACCAGGCTGCTTCCAGCAGGCGATTTGTCAGGGTTCCGCCCTGAACGTCACGTTTAAATGACCTCATTTTCTTTTGAGCAAATAGGGATCATTCACTCGCCCTATAAAGAGAAGTTTGCTGTTCCGCGCCAGCCCGGATTGATCCAGGATGGTGGCGGCGAATTACATCTGCATCCGCCTTATAACCAGCCCGAAGCTGTTCGCGGGCTGGAAGACTTCAGCCATTTATGGGTGATGTTTATTTTCCATCAGACGATGGAAAGCGGCTGGCGTCCGACAGTTCGCCCACCACGTTTAGGCGGGAATGTGCGTACCGGTGTATTTGCCACCCGTTCAACCTTCCGGCCTAATCCGCTCGGGATGTCTCTGGTTGAACTGAAAGGGATTCGCTGTCAGGGTCAGAATGTCATTCTGCAGCTTGGCAGTCTGGATTTAGTGGATGGCACACCTGTTGTGGACATTAAGCCGTATCTTCCCTTTGCGGAAAGCCATCCTGATGCACGCGCCGGTTTTGCTCAGCACGCACCTGATGCCGATATGCCGGTAGAATTTTTACCGCAGGCTGAACAGCAACTGGCTGAGCATGCGAGGCAATACCCGCATCTGCGCCGCTTCATCACGCAGGTTTTAGGACAGGATCCCCGTCCGGCTTATCGCAAAGGTGAAGCCACAGCGCGCGATTATGCCGTTCGTTTACTCGAGTTTAATGTCCGCTGGCGGGTCACAGGCTCTGTGAATCAGGTATTGTCCCTCGACAAAGACTAAATTTCCTCTGCCTCTCTTTTGACAATAGCAACTCGCTGGTAAACTAAGCCACTTTTCACGTTTTGGCTGCCCATGGCAGCCCGATTGCAATTTGCAGTGCTAACGGAACCAACACATCATGCGTACTACTCAATATCTGCTCTCTACACTGAAAGAGACGCCAGCCGACGCGGAAGTTATCAGCCACCAGCTGATGCTGCGCGCAGGGATGATCCGTAAACTGGCCTCAGGCCTGTATACCTGGCTGMCGACCGGCTTACGTGTTCTCAAGAAAGTTGAAAACATCGTACGCGAAGAAATGAACAACGCGAACGCCATTGAAGTGTCGATGCCGGTAGTCCAGCCCGCTGATTTGTGGCAGGAGAGCGGACGTTGGGAGCAATATGGTCCGGAATTGTTACGTTTCGTTGATCGTGGCGAGCGCCCGTTCGTACTGGGTCCAACCCATGAAGAAGTGATCACTGACCTGATCCGTAATGAAGTCAGCTCATACAAGCAGCTGCCACTGAATTTCTTCCAGATCCAGACTAAATTCCGTGACGAAGTTCGCCCGCGTTTTGGTGTAATGCGTTCCCGTGAATTCCTGATGAAAGATGCCTACTCATTCCATACGACGCAGGAATCTTTGCAG
>NZ_JBFUHK010000229.1:0-1416 GCF_056402435.1 Rahnella sp. P4_A8
ACTTTTTTTTTCAAAAGGGTAAGCAAATTGTTGTACTGGAAAGCTCGGACGTGGGCAAAGCTTCTCAGCTGATTGAACATGGCTACGAAAAACAGTTTGAAGAGGTCAGTGCCACGAATGAAAAAAACGCGCTTGCACGCTTTGCTGATATTCGCCGAGATAACCAGATAGATCGCGATAACTTCCTGGCAGGCGCTGGGCCTATGCCCCTTATAGGTGGATTAACGGCCATTGCTGCTTATCTTGTTAGCAAAAAGTAGCTCAGCTACGAACGGCTGAGGGTGAACCGCCGGAAAAATGCACCCGCAATATGGCGGGTGATGGTGTACGCTCATGGCACAAAGCTGCCCACTGCTACGAGCAAGGGCGGCTATGAGCGAAAAGCGGACCTTGACATCTATTCCAATCCAAGCAAATTTGAAAAGTTTTAATAATTATAAAGTCTTAACTTGTGATTACTAAACTGAGGTTCCAATTGATGGCCTATCTCACTCATGCGTATGCAGGCGTGGTACAAAATGCGGCAAGTAATTACAGTTAAAATGCCAAACAATTTCGTAGAGACCGGTAAGCGCTAGGTTAGCAATGCAGTGTTCCTCAAAAAGGAACAGTTGGTGAGCTTACATAGTTATCCTGATAATTAGACCGCTTCATGGCTTCTTTTCCAGCGCTTCGTTTCTGGCCCGATACCACGCTTCAAAGGCAACCGATACCATCGGCTTGGCATAAAAATACCCCTGAACCTCATCGCACCCCAATCCTCTTAAAATTTCAACTGTTTGGGCGTCCTCGACGCCTTCGGCCAGGACGACATAATCAAGTTGCTTGAGAAGCATGACAACGTTGCGCGCAATAATAAGGCTGGGTTTGTCACGGGCAATCTCACTCACAATAGAGCGGTCGAGCTTGATTATGTCCATTGGAATTTGACGCAGGTAATTAATGTTGCTGTATCCAGATCCAAAATCGTCCAGAGATATTTTAAATCCGCGTAATTTGAGCATGGCCAGTCCGTTAAGAGCCGTTGGACTCTCAAGCATCTTCTCTGTCTCCAGACATTCCACCCCCAGTAGGGATGGATCTAAACGTGCGTCCCGCAATTTCTGTTCAAGCTCCTCAGCGAAATCTGGTCGAGAAAAATCACTGGCGGCAAGATTAACTGAAACGGGCAGAGAAAGTCCCCGATCCCGCCAGGCACTCAGCTGTGCGATGGTGTGATCGATTACCCACGCGGTGAGTTCACGCATCAGGCTGGTCTTTTCGACCAAAGGAATAAACTTCCCCGGCAGCACTTCGCCGTTTTTAGGATGCTGCCATCTTAGCAGTGCTTCAGCACCCGTTACGCGCCCCGTCACCAGTGAGATTTTCGGTTGATAGACCAAATATAACCCTTGGTTTTTCTTCAGCGTTTGTCTG
>NZ_JBFUHK010000230.1:0-1415 GCF_056402435.1 Rahnella sp. P4_A8
ATGTACGCCAACCGCATTCATCTGGTTTCCAGCGACAAGGGCGTCGGGGTCAACCTCGGCAACCTGAATGCCTCGGTCGGCGATATGCAGATTGATGCCAGCGGCAGGCTGACGCTAAGTAATGCGACTTCCACCGGCAAGCTGACGGCGAATGCGCAGGCTATCGCGCTTAACGGCACCCAGCAGTCGGGCGGCGATATGGCGCTCAACAGTCAGGGACAACTGGCCGTTCAGGGGAGTCAGGTGACCAGCGGCGGCAATATCACGCTGGCCGCTGACCAGCTCAATTCAGGTAATACCGCGCAGGTGTCTGCGGCAGGCAATATTCATGCTACCGCCGGTAATGACAGCCAGTGGCAGGGCAAGTTGACGGCGGGGAAAGATCTCCAACTGAACGCCGGGGATCTGACCAATAACGGGCTGATCGCCGCAAACGGAAACGCCCGTATCACCACGCAGCGGCTGACCAATACCGGCACGCTGCAGGCACAGGGGACGCAAGATCTTCAGGCGACAACGCTGGATAACAGCGGGGTGGTGCAGGCCAGCGGTGCCCTGACCCTCACCGCCGGAGAAACGCAGCTTGGCGGATTGCTGTCGAGTGACAATCAACTGACCGGGCGTTTCGGGCAACTTTCCACCCTCGCAGGGTCGCAAATTCAGTCCGGTACCGATGCGGATATCGGCGTGCAGGGCAGTGCGGTACTCGGCGGGAACGTCCGCGCCGGACAAAACCTGCAGCTCAGCAGCGGCTCATTGAGTTCGGCCAGCAGCGCTAAGCTTTACGCTGTCGGGAATGTGCAGGCGGAGGCGGGCAATAACGGTGTGTGGAATGGCAGCCTGACGGCGGGCGGTAATCTGGGCGTCAGTGCGGGCGACATGACCAACAATGGCACGCTGGCCGCCAGCGGCAACACGCAGCTCGCCACGCAAAAACTGACCAACGGCGGCCTGATCCAGGCGCAGGGTACACAGATCCTGAACGCCAGCGAACTGAACAACAGCGGCAAAATGCAGTCCGGCGGCGCGCAAAACATCACCGCCAATACCCTCAGCAATCAGGGGCTGATCGGTTCACAGCAGGGGCTGGGGTTGCAGGTTGCTGACCAGATGACCGTGGGTGAACAAGGCTCGCTGTTTGCCGGTGACCGGCTGAACATCGGCGGCGGTCAGATGATTGTCGACGGCACGCTGACCGGCAAAAATGGCCTGACGCTCAACAGTAATTCCCTGAACGCCGGGCAAAACTCGCTGATCACCAGCCTTGGCGATATTCAGTTTACTGCCGCGCAGCAGACGCTGGGCGGCCAGTTGTCGACCTCCGGCAACGTCGGCCTGAACGCTACGGATCTGTCCGTCGGGGCGCAGGGTTCCGTTCACAGCGATAAAGATTTATCCCTGACGGCAACCGGCAG
>NZ_JBFUHK010000231.1:0-1401 GCF_056402435.1 Rahnella sp. P4_A8
GTTCTGACCAGTGCATCTTCATTTTGAGCTGTGCGTGAACCCGCCAAACAGTGAAAAATAACAGGATGATTTACAGGCAGGTCCTTGATTTTTTTCCCCAACAAAATATCGGATAGTGGAAAAGAGATAGCTCCAGGAACGTGCTCTCGAAGAAATTCAGCAGGCTCCCGAATGTCGATCAGAGTGCTGCCATTTTTCATGAGTTCATGTGCTTCTGCAGGACTTACAGTTCTTGTGCTCATTTCAAATCCTCAGGGCAGTAAATGTCCTTTAACGTTGCGATAACTTTTCTAATCGATTCATTTTTAATGAAATAATTTCTTCGTTGCTCATCTATGGAACATTCAATCAAATCCTCTTCCTTCATTCTCGCCAGGTGCTGCGATGTGGCYGAAGGACTTAATCCTGTCAGTTTACTTAGATTACCTGCTGAAGTTCCCGGTGAGTCAATGAGAGTACAAAGAATCAATAGTCGGTTAACGTTACTCATGGACTTGAGAAGCCTGGTCGCCTGAGCCGCGCTATCTTGCAAAAATTCAAGGTCAGTATTTTTCATATGTTATTTCAGGTTTATCTAATTTAAGTAAAGTCTAAATCAAATGCAGGCGTAGAGCAAAAAAAGATTTATGAATAAAATGCTCAAACTGTCCACTATGTGTTTACTTTATTTTTCAAATGGTTAAATGGTGATGAGATTGCCCTAACTGGTCACTTACAATGAACCGTTGGCCAAAAAATGCAAAATTCCGGTTTGAACCGATTATTGAGGTGCTTTTCACGATGATGTCGGCTGCTCTGATTCTGATATAGGAGGCTGAGTGTTTAGTTTATTTCACTCTAATGGCTTACGTTGAATAAGGCATATTATTAGAAAGTCTTTATTGGTATCTAATGAAAGGAGTCGGATGATGGTATTTGAAGAAAAGAAGAAAAAGGCAATAGACCTGATGGAAAATAAAAAGATGTGGCGGAGCAATTATGCGCCCCCCATCTTACGCTTGTTTTGGAAAATGGGGAGTAAAATGCCACCGCCTCCGTTTGCCCCTTTCTGGCTTAATACGATGTTCTTCGCCGCCTGGTACAGCCCTATATGGGGCATTTTCATGTGGTTCACTATCTGGAAAAATCAAGGCTTCAGCGTATTGCATGCGGTATTCATCGCCCTCTTTGCCGGTTTGCTGTTTGGTTTATTCATGGCGTTATTCCACTATTGGCGCAAGCGGTCCAACAAGTTGCCTGACTGGAAGAGCCTCTAAGAAGGCAACAATTTGAACATCAGAAAAAAGATTTATATAAAAACTGTTCACAGCTTTCACTTTTTTTTGTTTAATTTCATTTATGTTATGTGGTAATTGGTTTGCCCTGAACTGTCTATAACTCATCACTTCAAGTGACCAGTTA
>NZ_JBFUHK010000232.1:0-1381 GCF_056402435.1 Rahnella sp. P4_A8
GTGTTCCTGATGCCGCCGCCGGTGGCCGGCTGATTTTAAACCTTCCATCAGGTGCAGCTCAGTCACGCACAATTCAGTCGGTGTCGGGGAAGGTTGTCACCGTCACCACGGCTTACAGCGAAACACCAGAGTCCGAAAGCGTCTGGGTAGTTGAGTCAGACGAGCTGTATGCGCAGCAATACCGCGTGCTTAGCGTGGCTGACAACAACGACAATACGTTCACCATTTCCGCGGCGTATCACGACCCGGATAAATACGCGCGCATCGATACCGGCGCCATCATCGACGAACGCCCGATCAGTGTTATCCCGCCGGGCAGCCAGTCTGCCCCTGCCAATATTCAGATCGGGTCTTATTCTGTGGTCAATCAGGGGATCAGCGTTCAGACCATGCGGGCTACGTGGGACGCAACGACAAACGCTATCGCTTATGAGGCGCAGTGGCGCCGTAACGATGGGAACTGGGTAAACGTTCCGCGCAGCTCTACCACGTCGTTTGAAGTGCCTGGCATTTATGCTGGTCGTTACCTGGTTCGTGTGCGAGCGATTAATGTGGCAGAGATATCGAGTGGCTGGGGCTACTCGGTTGAAGTTACCCTGACCGGCAAAGAGGGGAACCCACCGAAGCCGGTAGGTTTCACGGCCACCGGCATCAACTGGGGTATTCAGCTGAACTGGGGCTTCCCGGAAAACACCTCGGACACGCTGAAAACAGAGATTCAGTACACGCCGAATTCTGATCAGTCTAATCCTCTTCTGTTGTCTGATGCTCCCTATCCACAGGCAATTTATACGCAACTGGGGTTAAGGGCCGGTCAGGTATTCTGGTACCGCGCTCAACTGGTGGATAAAACCGGAAATGAGTCAGGGTATACCGACTGGATCAGAGGGATGGTGAACGATAATGCAGATGATTACCTGGGCGATATCGCTGATGACTTCCTGAGTTCTGCCGATGGTGACCGGCTGACGGGTGACATTGAAACCAACATCGATGCCATCCTGCAGAACGCCTTAAACCTCAATTCGACCATTGATCACCAGTTCGCTCAGAACGGTGAGGTTAGGGCTKATATTCTGACCGTAAAAACTACTGTCGCCGAGGTTGATCAGGCGATGGCTGATTTGACTACTCAAGTGCAAGCGCAAATCGGAGACGTGACGGCAGCGCTTGAGGACAAACTAACGGCCGTTGTTGATGCCAGTGGTGCTTCAGCAATTTACACCCTGAAAACCGGTGTGCGGATCGGTGGAGTGATGTACAACGCCGGGATGTCTATCGCTGTGTTGGCGCAGGCAGGCCAGCCGGTGGTGACGCGGGTGGGCTTTAACGCAAACCAGTTCGTGCTGATGTCGGGATCAGGTGACACGCAGTATTCACC
>NZ_JBFUHK010000233.1:0-1371 GCF_056402435.1 Rahnella sp. P4_A8
GTTGTAAAGCTCTGCAGGAGACGACAAGCCGATTCGCGAACTGACTTTACCCTGACCATACCGGTTATCGAGTTCTGCTGTTAACACCAGCGTGCGCATACCACGTTCTTGATAATTATATGAAGATTGCAGCAACGAGGTGGACTTACCGGCATTCATCGCCGAGTAATAGAAATAAAGCTGAGCCATAAAGAAGTGATCCCATAAAGTAATGGATGGCATAAATTTTCGGCATGTATTGTATCACATGCCTGGCAGACTATAACAACCGGAGAGTGGCACTGATATCTGACACGGGCGGGCATTCATTCCCGGTAAAGAAATCACAGAGGCTTACAATAAAAATTATACGACATGAGATAATTATGGCCTGCTGACACGGCAGAATACCCGCAATGAAAGCGCAGTTTATATGTCTGCATTGCAGAGTAAGAGTTTGTCTATACATTAAAAAAGACAATTGAAATGCTACCGGCAAAGAATCATTTTTCTGATCTTGTGCTTCATCTCTCAAGCCTTTCCATATCCTTACATTACATGACTTCACGGATCCTTTAATTTTGTGAACTCTCGCTGACTTAAAAAAACACTTACACAAAGCATCAACAATCCTCAACAGAGGATTGAAATTAGGGTTATCATCCCCAGATTAATAGCGCTAAGCGACCTGGCTATATTTCTCTGCGGATAAACATTATTTGCTTTAAATGCGTAAATTAAGGTCAAGCAAACAAATTCGCTATTGCAGAATACAGAAGAGCATTCTATTATTAGCCAAACGCCCCCCACCAATATAATTTGAGACTAGTATAATGAGCGAAGCATTAAAGATTCTGAACAACATCCGTACTCTGCGTGCGCAAGCAAGAGAATGCACTCTGGAAACTCTGGAAGAGATGCTGGAAAAATTAGAAGTTGTTGTGAACGAGCGTCGCGAAGAAGATTCTCAGGCAGCTGCTGAGATTGAAGAGCGCACCCGTAAACTGCAACAATACCGCGAAATGCTGATTGCGGACGGTATTGATCCTAATGAATTGCTGCAGACAATGGCTGCGACTAAAGCGACTGGTAAAGCAAAACGTGCAGCACGCCCGGCTAAATACAAATACGTTGATGAGAACGGCGAAAACAAAACCTGGACTGGCCARGGTCGTACTCCAGCTGTAATCAAGAAAGCAATCGAAGAGCAAGGTAAATCACTGGACGATTTCCTGCTGTAATTGCCCTGATTAACGTTACTGTTAATGCTAAAAAGCCCATCACTCTGATGGGCTTTTTGTTTTTATTACGCTGTAACAGGCGTACCGCAAATACAAAACTGATAAAACAGATTGATACAACCTGTTCAATAAACATCTATAAGATTTAACT
>NZ_JBFUHK010000234.1:0-1369 GCF_056402435.1 Rahnella sp. P4_A8
ACCGTCCACAGTTCTACTTCCGTACAACTGACGTGACCGGTACTATCGAACTGCCAGAAGGCGTTGAGATGGTTATGCCTGGTGACAACGTGAACATGGTTGTTACCCTGATCCACCCAATCGCGATGGATGACGGTCTGCGTTTCGCAATCCGTGAAGGCGGCCGTACTGTAGGTGCTGGTGTTGTTGCTAAAGTTATCGCTTAATCGCTGATAGTTTTTTGTCACTATTCGTTGACGTAATACACACTAAAAGGGCATCATTTGATGCCCTTTTTTCTACGCTGTGGCGCTAGAACCTATCTCATCAGCGATTTATACGTCATAATCACTGGTGAGATAGGCTCTGAGATATAGCGTAAAACACCGAATTGCGCTCAAGTAGAGCATCGATCGGTTTGGTTTGCCTCGCAATGCGAGGCAAAGTTGTTTGTTCTGAATCATTGTGACGGGTTGGTTTATGAGTGCGAATACCGAGGCTCAAGGGAGCGGGCGCGGCCTGGAAGCGGTAAAGTGGCTGATTGTTGCCGTTTTGTTGGTTGTAGCTATTGTCGGTAACTATTATTACCGTGCATACAGCCTGCCGTTACGCGCGTTAGCCGTAGTTGTTATTATCGCAATTGCAGGCGCAGTGGCTTTACTGACCACTAAAGGCAAAGCGACGGTCGCGTTTGCTCGTGAAGCGCGTACTGAAGTACGTAAAGTCATTTGGCCAACGCGCCAGGAAACATTGCATACCACACTGATCGTTGCTGCGGTAACTGCCGTTATGTCACTGATTCTGTGGGGGCTGGATGGTATTTTAGTCCGCCTGGTATCTTTCATTACTGGCTTGAGGTTCTAATGTCTGAAGCACCTAAAAAACGTTGGTACGTCGTTCAGGCGTTTTCTGGCTTTGAAGGCCGCGTAGCACAATCGCTGCGTGAGCACATCAAATTACATGACATGGAAGAACTGTTTGGTGAAGTCATGGTTCCAACCGAAGAAGTGGTTGAGATTCGTGGTGGCCTGCGCCGTAAAAGCGAACGTAAATTCTTCCCAGGTTATGTGCTGGTACAGATGGTGATGAATGACGCCAGCTGGCACTTAGTTCGCAGCGTTCCTCGTGTTATGGGCTTCATTGGCGGAACGTCAGATCGTCCTGCACCAATCAGCGATAAAGAAGTTGATGCGATCATGAATCGCCTGCAACAAGTGGGTGATAAACCACGTCCTAAAACGTTGTTCGAACCAGGTGAACTGGTACGTGTTAATGACGGTCCGTTTGCGGACTTCAATGGTGTGGTCGAAGAAGTTGATTACGAGAAAAGCCGCCTGAAAGTGTCTGTTTCCATTTTTGGCCGTGCAACACCGGTTGAACTGGACTTCGG
>NZ_JBFUHK010000235.1:0-1332 GCF_056402435.1 Rahnella sp. P4_A8
AGTGTGGGGTCTCCCCATGCGAGAGTAGGGAACTGCCAGGCATCAAATAAGTGGAAAGCCCCGTACGAAAGTACGGGGCTTTTTGCTATGGGAAATTTAGCTCTGCATGGACTTTGTTTATTGGTCTTGAGGCCCACCCCAACTTATAAAACTCTGCGTATCAGGATATCGGATCGGTTAAACTAAGCACAAATAAGTCACTCATGAGTAATATTGCTATGTCGATTGGCGACACTTCTCTTCAATCCCTGAATACTTTTTCTCTGGCGGCTTATGCTGCTGAAATCACGCATGTCCAGAACACTGAACAACTCATAGCAGCATGGAAATCAGCGAAGGAAAAGGAGCAGCCTTTTTTACTTTTAGGCGAAGGAAGTAATGTTCTTTTCCTGGAGAATTTTGCAGGGTCAGTAGTGCTGAACCGGATCAAAGGTATTGAGCTGGATGAAAATGCAGAGGAATGGTTGCTGCATGTGGGGGCTGGTGAGAATTGGCATCAATTGGTTTGTTATGCATTAGAGCATGATATTCCAGGTCTGGAGAATCTTGCTTTAATTCCCGGATGCGTAGGTTCTGCTCCTATTCAAAACATAGGTGCATATGGTGTCGAACTGCAGAGTATCTGTGGTTATGTGGATGTTTTGGATTTGCAGAGCGAAAAGGTCATCCGCGTGCAATCCGACGAATGCCAGTTTGGTTATCGCGAGAGTATATTTAAACATTCCTATAAAGAAGGGTATGCCATTATTGCCGTAGGCCTGAAGCTGAGAAAACAATGGCAGCCGAAATTGAGTTATGGGGAGCTGACTCGCTTAGATCCTGAGACTGTTAGCCCCCGTCAGATCTTTGATTTAGTTTGCGCGATGCGGCAGAGCAAATTACCTGACCCCGCCATTACCGGCAATGCGGGGAGTTTCTACAAGAACCCTGCTGTTGACGCTTCTGTGGCAGAGAAAATCAGCAACGAATATCCTTCTATGCCGTCTTATCCACAAGCTAATGGGCAAATTAAACTTGCTGCCGGATGGTTGATTGAACAGGCTGGTTTGAAAGGTTTTACCGTTGGCGGCGCAGCAGTTCACGATAAACAGGCGTTAGTACTGATTAATAAAGATCATGCGAGCAGCGCTGATGTACGTGCATTGGCTAAATATGTACGTGATGTTGTTGCAGAGAAATTTAGTATCTGGCTTGAACCAGAGGTTCGTTTTATCGCCGCGAAGGGTGAAGTGGACGCCGTGGATGCGCTGTCATGAAAGATATTACCGTTCCTCTGCAACTGATCTCCATTTTGGCTGATGGTGAATTTCATTCCGGTGAGCAGTTAGGTAC
>NZ_JBFUHK010000236.1:0-1330 GCF_056402435.1 Rahnella sp. P4_A8
CTCTTGGGGAACCGGCGTTTCGTGGATCCTCTGGCGAAGGCGCAATTTCCATTCTGGGAGATCTTTGGTCAGGGCACGCTTGAGACGGGGAAATTTCTCGAAGAACACCGTCAGCGCTGGCGCAGCCAGCAAGCCGACGAGCAGTTCTTCAATCAGTTCGGCTTCGCTGATGGCCAGCAGAAGATCCAGTGACTCGAGACTGAACATGATCAGTGACCACTGAATGTCTGTTGCTGATGACGCAACTGTTCAGCCACCTGAAGCAGGCTGGCTTCTATTTTTGCCATCCATTCTGCCGGAACAAACAGACAGTTTTGCTGCTGGCTGAATTCATGTCTCTGCTGCGCCAGTTTTGCGGTCAGGTCACTCAGCGTATTTTTCATTTCGTCGGGAACGGCAATATGCTCATGGCCCGGCAGCGTCAGCGGCGTGCTCTGACGGCTGACATCCAGCACCAGAAGTTGTTGTTTGTCATCGATTTCCAGATCCACGGTTTGTACAAAACCAATCCCGTTGAGTTTGGCTTTCAGTACGCCTCCTTTATTTAGCCACTCTTCCAGGATGATGCGTTCGAATAACAGGTGTGTGACTTTTATTTCATGCAGGTGTAAAGGCGTTTGCAATAACAGGGTCAGGTTGGTGGTGTTAAGTGATTCAGGCAGGCTGTACTGTGGCTTGCGGCTGAAAATGCCGGCCTTCTTACTCAGTTTGATTGACTGACGCGAACTCTGTTGCTGCTGATGTTGCATCCATTGCTGATTCAGCTGCTGAATTTTCATCAGCAGTGTCTGCTGCTGATAAGCCTGTTCGGTGATCAGTTGCTCAATCTGGGTTTGCAGCAGGTTATAAGTATTAAGGTCATGCCATAAACAGTCTTTCAGCAGGATCAGATCCACCTGCGTGATCGCTTTTCTGCCACTGAAAAATGCGCAGGCCTGCAACAGGCGCAGGGCTTTTTTCCAGCGACGGTCAGAGACATAAGGTGCCGTATCCAGGGCATCAAGGCGCTGGCGCAGCTGGAAGATCAGTTCAAAGCAGCTGTCTGAAAGATTGACTTTGTCGATCTCCGGCTGCCATTGTTGGTATTCTTCATCGCTGATACTCAGGGACTCTGCCACCGGATTGGCGTTTTCATTGTTCCGGCTGGTCAGCAGTGAGCGAAAATTTTGCTTATCCTGCACTTTATCCAACCACAGACGGATCAGCATGCGGTCGTACAGCGCTTCGAGGCCACCATCGGCTTCGGGTAATTCGTTGGACGCACTGACCAGCAGACGCATCGGAATAGGTTCTTCTCGTTCGCCATTACGGAAGCGGCGTTCGTTGATGG
>NZ_JBFUHK010000237.1:0-1322 GCF_056402435.1 Rahnella sp. P4_A8
CAACCACGCTGCCCATTGCCGCCAGAGGTTTGGAAATTGAATCCATAATAATCTGGTGGAAGTTGTGGCCATATAATCCGAGTAACCAGGAAATAACCCCGAAGATAAACAGAATAATAAAGCCCGGAATTAACGCGGAGAAGGATCGGGAAACCGAAGACGGCACACTCGCCGGCAAGGTAATGACCCAGTTGCGGCGAATCACAAAGGTGAACATTTCTGCGACAACCAGACCTATTACCATACCGGAAATAATATTCGCGCCACCTAACCAGTTTGCGCCCACCGCATAAGCTTCACCGACGCTGTATGGCGTCACGGTCATAAAGGCTGCAACGGCTAATAAACCGGCGGAGAGGGAATCAACTTTACGTTCTTCCGCTAATGCCATGCCAATAAAGAATGGCGCCATCAGCGACATAATACCGAGCGTACCGTTATAAACATTAATACCGATGGTTTTCAGACCGGCCAGCGTATCGATAGTTGACGGGTCTAAGCGCACGCCTAAAGAATAAAAGAAAGAACCGGCACCAAAGTTCAGGAACACGTTATTAATTAAAACGAACATGGCACCCGCGAGGGTCAGCGGCATGAGTTTTATGAAGCCATTTTTAATGGCATTAATATGCGGTTGTTTACCTATTTTAACGGCAAAAGGAAGAAGTATCTTTTCAAGTGAATCAATGGCTTTGCTCATTGGTATTTTCCTTTAATGCCGCCATCTGGCGGCCAGGGGAAGAAATTCGCTCTTTGACTGGAGTTCTCTTTGACTTAAAAATTTCAATATAAAGACGTTCAATTTTAAAATAAGGAAAAACGTAAGATCACTGTGCTGCTGCTTTTTTGATCGCAGCAACGGCTGCTTTCAGAACACCTAACCCGTCAATTTTGCCGTACAGGCCAGAATCGATCACTTCAACCGGTTTACCCGGCAAGACTTTTTTAATTTCATCCAGCATATAGGCAATTTGCGGCCCAAGCAGAACGACATCGGCTGCCGCACCTTTCTCTGCAGCCAGTGTTTCAGGAAATGCTTCGATAATGACCGGGACCTCATACTTCTCAGCCTGAACCTTCATTTTAGAAACCAGTAACGAGGTTGACATTCCGGCGGAGCAAAACAAATAAATGACTTTCTTTTCCATGATAAAACCCTCATATCCCGATAAATTGCAGCTCAGGCAACGGTTTTTCCTTCACCTGCGAGAATGTATTCAGAGCAAATAAATTGAAGATAACGAATCGTCTCTGCCTGAAAGCAGTATACGGCATCACTTCAGGGCGCGATAATTCGGAACTTATAGAAATTGTCTCTCCTT
>NZ_JBFUHK010000238.1:0-1311 GCF_056402435.1 Rahnella sp. P4_A8
TAATGCCGATCGTTTAAGGATCAGTTGACCGATCCGGTGGCTCGTGTAAAAAGGGTTCATGCTCATCATGGACCCTTTTTAAATGGAACTTTCACAAGCTCTCGGTATTATCAATCTYACTGCCCCCGATGAAGTTCAAAGCCTCGCTGACCTCCTGTCTCCTGACCTCATTCAGCAAGCTTTTTCTCTCACTGACACCGTCACCCTACGCAAGCGTAAACTCCCCCTCGAGTCCATGGTCTGGCTGGTTATCGGYATGGCCATATTCAACAATAAGCCTATGAGTCATATCGTTAATCTGATGGATATTGTTGACCGAACCGGACGCTCATTCACCGCACCCAGCTCCGTTATTGCCCGCAGAAAAACGTTAGGTGAAGATGCCATCCGGGTTCTGTTTGATATCACTCAGCAACACTGGCATGCAGAGGCAAAACATCCTCTCTGGCACGGACTGACACTCAATGCCGTCGATGGCGTAGTCTGGCATACGCAGGACACGCCTGAAAATGCAGAGGCCTTCGGTAAGGCTTCGAACCAGCACGGCGAACGCGGATATCCTCAGGTCCGCATGGTCTGCCTGATGGAACTGAGCAGTCACCTGTTGCGGGCCAGTGTGATGGACAGTTACGACGTGAACGAGATGCGTCTGGCGGCACRGCTGGCAGMCAGCGCGCCGGATAACAGTATTACACTGTTYGATAAGGGTTTTTACTCTTTAGGCCTGCTACATGACTGGCATAATGCGGGCGAAAATCGCCACTGGCTGACGCCGCTGAAAAAGAACACGCAGTACGAGGTGGTGTGTAAGCTCGGCAAACAGGACGAGCTGATACGGCTGAAAACGTCACCGCAGGCCAGAAAACAGTGGGAAGGACTGCCGGAAGAAATGACCGTGCGGCTTATCCGCCGGAAGGTCAATGGCGTTGAACGGCAGGTACTGACGTCAATGACGGATGCGATGCGTTATCCGGCCGCCAGCGTGGCGGAGCTTTATAAGCATCGCTGGGAAATCGAGTTAGGATACCGGGAGGCTAAGCAGTTTTTACTGGGGAACCGGTGGGCGCTGAGAAGCAAACTGCCGGAAATGGTCAGGCAGGAACTGTGGGGTATCCTGCTGAGTTATAACCTTATTCGTTACCAGATGATCAAGATGGCGTTCAGCCTGAAGGGAGATTATCTGCCTTATCAGCTGAGTTTTAGCGGTGCAGTGTCGGAGATATTACGGTTGTTAATCGGGCTGCCGTGGGCATCAGCGGGAGCCATCCCGGGTCATCTGAAGCATTTTTACAGCAACGCAGCGATGCTAAA
>NZ_JBFUHK010000239.1:0-1293 GCF_056402435.1 Rahnella sp. P4_A8
CCTGGTCAGCCGTGAGCACGTAACCTTTGMCTGGAACGGCGGAGAACGAATGTTTGCCCCGGAGAAAGGTGTCAGCATCAACGGAGAGTCGCAGGAAGGAGTGTGGCCGCCTTACTGGGTGAGCGGCGATGGAGGTAACGCCGGGGATGGTTCTAATGGAAATGGCGGTAATGGTGGGGAGGGTTCTGACGGTGGAGGCCCAGGTATGGGTACTGCTGCCTCGAATAAATAGTACAAAAAAGAATGTGTTAGCAAGCAGCCTTTTTCGTCTACATTAGTGCATTCTGCTAATAAACTTAGTCGATGAACGACATTCGCGAAGCCGCCTATCCTGGCGGCAATTTTGTCTCTACTGAATAGGGGCCGCTTGGAAAATGAATCTAAGGTCACTCCCGTTTTTGCAACACCGATTTTGACGATAAGTTGGCTTGCTTGAATCTATCCTGCGTTTGAATGGGATTTAATTCCCGCGCCTGATGAACCTCCAGAAAAAATAGTATTTTTCTTACTGTCTTCGAGTCGACTAATAATTTAAGMAATTCGGGATAATTGGCTATCGATATCTCTACGCTGGTTATCACTGACTACGCCGCTGCGRGTACTTTTACTCACATCTATTTGGTAAATAGGTGAGCCGGCTTTAATCTCTTGCCCTACGGTGACAAATTGTTTGATCACAACTCCTTGGACACTTGAATAGACATTAGCCTCACGTGGATAGGTTGAGATTTCACCGGAGACGCTGACACGCCGAGTGTAAGTACCGAAGATGGCAAAGACTAAGAAGGCAACCATAAATAACATGCATAAGCTGGCTATGAGTCATAAGGGAATCCCGGGAAGGAGGAGTGCTCTACCGCGCCATTTTAAATTTCTACTATTTATCGCTTCCTGACGAAACACCTTCCGTTATCCTTAATATATTAGAACGCATGTTAAAAATAGATCTTAAACAATATTTAAATTACAATTAATATTAGTCATTATTTTTTCTTGTCAACATTTGACATGAAAATAGCAAGGACTTTTTTTGGAAACTCCAATAGATTCAACTTGTCACTCCAAAAATCTCTTGGTGTTGTTTAACGACACTTGACCAGGGGTGATTAAATACCTTTTGAACAGATGCAGTATAGCTTAAGGTGGATAAAAATTCTTAATGTCAATTTTTTAGCTTCAATATATTTCTTTTCCACCAGGAGCTTGTAACAAACAAATAAACTAATGCAATAACAGCTGAATAGCAGAATATTTTGCCAATGATGACAGGAGTGAAAGGCACTTTAAGAAAAA
>NZ_JBFUHK010000240.1:0-1282 GCF_056402435.1 Rahnella sp. P4_A8
ACTCTATACAGTGTTAGTGAGCCCCGATTATCTTTCCTCGCCCGCCAAAGTGAAGAAGATATTCGGGGTTTTTGCTTTTCTGGGCCTGTAAAACCTTCTACACAGTACCCATTCCCTGCCACCTTACGGCGTGGCTCACCAAAATTCTCTAACTGATCAGCAATCTAACACCGGATCCCAAAACACTCAAGAAAGTTATTCCGTAACGTCTTCAGCTAACCGGCTGCTCGCGGCTTTGATTAATACTTCGAGCATCTCTGTTTGCGTAAGACCTTCTGCTTCGCATAAGCGTTGAAAGTCTTCTTTCAGCGCACTCTGCACGTACACACGGATCTCTTTATGGGTGTCTTTTCTACGAGCAACCAGAGCCTGCTGTCTTTCTGACGGCGACAATGGATTGCCTTTCCTGTAAGGGCGTTTATTTTTCGATGAGGAAGAAGCTACATTTGTGGATTGTGACATTTTTGGCCTCCCCAAGGATCTGAATATATCGTTTGGGAAAGCCTACTATAGATTCATTAAATCAGCAGCATAAAAAGCATTTCACTCCCGTTGGCGCGGGATAAGGCGAAAATGCGAAAAGAGGTAACGTTCGCCTATCAGGGCTCCGTTTCCCAAACGGAGCCCTGATAGGCGGCTGCGATTTTACCTATGGTCTGCTCCTATTCCGGACTGAACGCCGGTAACTCGGTGCCGGCATGTGCAATGTTTACAAAAAATTGAATGTTGTAACTATAATTATGTTTCTTAGGTTCATTATAGTTCTGTGTTTTGGGCTTGAAGTGGGTGTAACTTGGGAAATACCCCTTGAATTGGCCATGCGGACTCGCTCAGTCTGGGTATTTTTACAGGTGGATGGCACAGCGAGTTTGGATAATTTAGCTCGTTGTATAGGCTATCACCGCGCCGGCGGAAAACACTAGGTAATGGGTATATGGGGTCAAAACCAGTTGGGGTGGCTTAAAAAAATGAAGTTATACAACTGAGCTTTTGCCTTCAGGTGGGCAACATAAACGAGGGGGGTATTGATTACTTTCTTTGAGACGGCCGCAGTCACGKAATCATCACATAACCCGCCTGTATTCCAAGTATCTCAACCCCCTGTGAAACTGTATTTCCTATCTTAACGTGTTGCTTAATTGTCTCAGTATCTAGAGTCTTTCGATACCATACCCAGGCTATGTCCCCCTCTCCGTGAATCGCCTGAGGAGGCACAACTATAGCTTTTTCATTTCTGTAAAGGATGACTACGACTCTCGCGCTCATCCCCAAACGGATCTGC
>NZ_JBFUHK010000241.1:0-1272 GCF_056402435.1 Rahnella sp. P4_A8
CATGCCTCCATCGCGATAAGCGTTCCGGGCTCGAAGTGTCGAACGCAATCCAGCAATTTTGAACGGGAGATCTTCTTGTTATATGCAATTGAACCATCAACCATCCAGACGCATACCTGAAAAACAGATTTGGCAATGTCGATACCAACAACTCTGATTGTGTTCATGTGATATCACTCCTGAATTAATTGCAGTCAATAGAGTATGGCACTGGCTACTTCAGGGAGGGGCGTCCATAACATCACTACAAGTGCAATCTGACTAAGCCAAAACATTCTTTAGCCGTAGGCTCAAATCATGGAGTCCATCATTACTTACTGTGTGTCCAACAGGATAGGTCTTACGTGTAGCTTCATACCCCGCATTTTGCAGAGTATCCCCTGCTGTCATTGTCAGCGCGGTTAATACGATGTCGTCTTTCTCTCCATGGGCCATAAAGACAGGCGTTGTTCGATGTGTATCATGCTGCTCAGCTGAAGAAGCAGAGGCAAGAGGCAGATAGCCAGACATACCAAAAATTCCGGCCAGACGATGCCCGAAACGGATGCCTGTAATCAGGGATCGTGCTGCCCTGAGAGAATCCCCCAATGACAATCCGCTTTCATACCGCGCGAATTTCGCGGTGTATCAGACTCTCATAATATCCCATCGTATTACGCAGTCCTGTTTCGTCTTCCGAACGAGAAAAATCAGAATGACGTTAATCGTACCAGGCCGGTCTGTACTGTCCCCCGCCCGCGATACTGCTTGAATTATTAGCGCTTTAACAACCAGCGCTTCTGGATCGAGATTTTCTGGTTCAAGTTAAAAATAATGAGGTTATTATCAAAGCATCATTCCCAGGGTAATCCTTGCTCCCAGCTTTCGACAAGCAGGTCAATAAAGGCCCGAATTCGCGGTGATAAATGTCGTTTACTGGGATAAATGAGCCGAATAGGTTCCGGAGGGAAAGGAAACYCCTCAAGCACAGGTATCAGCTTACCGCTACGCAAATCCTCCCCTAGCAAATAGGTCGGTAAGTGAACGATACCAAATCCGGAAATTGCCGACGCCCGCATGGCTTCCGAACTGTCGAGGTTAAGCCTGCCTGGCCCTTCATAAACAAAAGTGCCTTCCGGGGTCACAAACCGCCAGCTGCGTCTCTTTTCTGCACTCAGAAGAAAAATAGTGTCATGCCCGGTTAAGTCTGCGGGTGTTACTGGAGCGCCCCGTGAGGATAAATACTCGGGTGATGCACAAGTGACAATGTGCTGCGAAGCAATTGTACGGGTA
>NZ_JBFUHK010000242.1:0-1272 GCF_056402435.1 Rahnella sp. P4_A8
GGGTCAGACCTCGCGCAGATGCAGTATCTGATTGATAACGCCGCCGAACAGCAGGCCGGTCTGGGCCTGCAACTGGGCGTCAGCCTGTCGCCGGAACAGGTCGCGGCGCTGACCAAAAGCATCGTCTGGTGGGAAAAAACCACCGTCAACGGCCAGACGGTTCTGGCACCTAAACTCTATCTTTCTGCTAACGACACCCACGCGGTGACCGGCAGCGTGATTTCCGGGAACACCGTCAATCTCGACGCCGGGCATATCGTCAACGCGGGCAGTACCCTGCAGGCCCAGACGCAACTGGCGGCAAAAAGCAGCAGTTCGCTGGATAACCTTAACGCCGGGCTGATTGCTTCTAACGGCAGCCTGCAGCTGAGCGCGCTGGGCGATATCAATAATATCGGTTCTTCGATTAGCGGACAGACCGTGGCACTGGCCTCGGTCAGCGGCGACATCAATAACGTCACGCAGGCGCAGCAGTGGACGGCCGCGCCGACCACCAGCAAAAGCAAAACGTCTCAGCTGACCTTCAGCCAGACCCAGACCGGCGACGTGGCCGGTATCTCGGCCACTGACGGGCTTTCGCTTACCGCCGGTCACGACATCAACAACACCGGTGCCCGACTCACGGCGGGCAGTGACCTGCAACTGGTGGCGCTGAACGATATCAGCATCACTGGCAACGCGCTCAGCACCAGCAAAACCACGGCGAAAAGCAGTACACAGACCACCGACAGCCAGGCCAGCACGGTCAGCGCGGGCGGTAATTTATCGGCCAGCGCGGGACACGACCTGACCGTGGCGGGCAGCGCCGTCACCGCCAAAGGCGACGCCACGCTGGCGGCAGTCAACGACATCAATCTCAACACGATGGATCAGAGCAGCCATCAGACCAGCGGCAAAAATCAGGCTGACAGCAACAACGCCACCCGCACGGTGGTGAGCAGCGGCGGTGACCTGACGCTCAGCGCCGGGCGCGACCTTAACTCGCAGGCGGCGCAACTCACCGCCGATCTCAACGCCTCACTCAGCGCCGGTCGCGACGTCAACCTGAACGCGCATCAGACCAGCACCTACAGCGAAACCCACGGCAGTAAAAGCGTGAGTATCCGCGAGAATGTGGGGCAGGAAGGGACAGCGGTGGTCAGCGGCGTAAGCACCAGCATTGCCGCCGGGCGTGACATTACGACACAGGCCGCGCAAGTACAGGCCACCGGCGACCTGGCCCTGAACGCCGGGCGGGATGTGAATATCACCACCGCACAGGAAAGCCAGTAC
>NZ_JBFUHK010000243.1:0-1270 GCF_056402435.1 Rahnella sp. P4_A8
GATTACGGCTGCTTCGTAGAAATCGAAGAAGGCGTTGAAGGTCTGGTTCACGTTTCTGAAATGGATTGGACGATTACGGCTGCTTCGTAGAAATCGAAGAAGGCGTTGAAGGTCTGGTTCACGTTTCTGAAATGGATTGGACTAACAAAAACATCCACCCATCTAAAGTTGTTAACGTGGGCGATGTTGTTGAAGTTATGGTTCTGGATATCGACGAAGAACGTCGTCGTATCTCCCTGGGCCTGAAACAATGCAAAAACAACCCATGGCAGCAATTCGCAGAAACCCACAACAAGAACGACCGCGTTGAAGGTAAAATCAAGTCAATCACTGACTTCGGTATCTTCATCGGTCTGGACGGCGGCATCGACGGCCTGGTTCACCTGTCTGACATCTCCTGGAACGTTGCAGGCGAAGAAGCAGTACGTGAATACAAAAAAGGCGACGAAATCGCAGCTGTGGTTCTGCAAGTTGATGCAGAACGTGAACGTATCTCCCTGGGCGTGAAGCAACTGGCTGAAGATCCATTCAATAACTACCTGTCTGTTAACAAGAAAGGTACTATTGTTACTGGTAAAGTTACAGCAGTTGACGCCAAAGGTGCTACAGTTGAATTAGCTGGCGGCGTAGAAGGTTACCTGCGCGCTTCAGAAGCTTCTCGCGACCGTATTGAAGACGCAACTCTGGTTCTGAGCGTTGGTGATGAAGTAGAAGCTAAATTCACCGGTGTTGATCGTAAGAACCGCGTAGTAAGCCTGTCCGTCCGTGCTAAGGACGAAGCAGACGAGAAAGATGCAATCGCTGTTGTTAACAACAAACCAGACGAAAGCAACTTCTCTAGTGCTATGGCTGAAGCGTTCAAAGCGGCAAAAGGCGAGTAATGACGGGGGGCGGCTCAGTCGCCCCGAAACGGTAGTTTAGCTGCAAAGCTTGGAGGTACTATGACCAAGTCTGAACTTATTGAAAGACTTGCTGGCCAGCACTCTCATATCCCGGCGAAAGCTGTTGAGGATGCAGTGAAAGAGATGCTTGAGCATATGGCTGCAACCTTGGCTGATGGTGAACGCATCGAAATCCGTGGGTTTGGCAGTTTTTCTCTTCACTACCGTGCTCCGCGTGTTGGGCGCAACCCTAAAACTGGCGATAAAGTCGAGCTGGACGGCAAGTACGTTCCTCACTTTAAGCCAGGGAAAGAGTTGCGTGATCGCGCGAATATTTACGGCTGAGGCTTTCGCCTGAACGTAAATGTCTGCCTATAGCGAACGTAAAG
>NZ_JBFUHK010000244.1:0-1267 GCF_056402435.1 Rahnella sp. P4_A8
AGCTTACCAGCTGCACGCTGGTAACATTGAAGTAGGTGCGGGCGAGGGTGGGTCCCTGGGACATAAACGTGGACGCCATCGCCCATGAAAGAAATATGGCCATGCAGCAGACGATGACGTCCCGGAAAGAGAGTACCTTATGACCTTGAGTTTTGACATTTTTCCGTTCACCGGTTACGGGCGTACTGTGCCTGTTAATCACCAGACGACTGCCCCTGATCGCAAATACTGACGCTGTAACCAGAATAAAAAGAATTACGTAGGGAGCCTTAAGTGCATAAAAACCGCGATGCACGATTTCCCCCGTAATTAATGGGCCAATAGCCTGTCCAAGGATCAACGAGGCAGAAGCCGTCAATGCCGCAGTATTACTTACTTCCGTATCAAATAATTTAATCAGCGAGCGGTTAATATAGGCCATTAAAATACCTGAACCCAGACCGGTAACAAAACGGCCTAGGATAAGTATCATAAAGTTATCTGCAAGCATCATCAGTAGTGATGACAGCAAAACGCAGGCCAGACCTGCATACAGAGGTTTTGTATACAGCTCAGGCCTGATATTAACCCTGGCGGTAAATGCAAGCGCTAAAAGGACTCCAGCCGCGTAGACGCCAAAAACCGCCATTATTTGAGAAGCGCTGAAACCATATAAACTGATGTATACGGGATAGAGAGGAGTGGGAAGACTGCTGCTCAGCATGCCGGAAAAGAAAGCCAGGGCCAGTGCCATCCCTGCAAGCGATGTTTGTTTGTCTGACATAGTAATATCTTCTGTCCTGGAAAATGGATTCGTTCTGTAAAAATCCATAAAACAGTAACACGATCCCTTAGCGACGGGATTCGAGCAGCAGGAATACCCACTGTGACGTAGTTTCACAGTGAGTATTTAAATATGACCTTGGGGACAAGTAGTAAGGGGCTGGCTGAAAATTCAAATGCTCCAGGGATGCAGGGCTATCTGTTTTTCCATGAATTCAATAAAACAGCGGATGCGCGGGCTGAGATGCTGCCTTTTCGCGTAAATTATATAGAGCGGCTCTCTGACAGGAGACTGGAATGCCTTAAAAAGCGGTATTAATCTTCCTTCTCTGATATCCCGGTGAACGTGAAAGTCAGCTAGGCGGACGATACCTTCTCCCTGAATAGCCAGATCTCGCAGCAAATCGCCCTGCGACAGTGAGGCAACCGGTTTCACTGGGAATATGATGCTCTGATTGTCTTCGGTGAATACCCACTGGTTCCAGTGGCTATCGAAATTAAAGTG
>NZ_JBFUHK010000245.1:0-1264 GCF_056402435.1 Rahnella sp. P4_A8
CTCCCGGAAAGGGCACGGCCTGAATCTTGTGTACCCCAGTCGACATCATCTTCCGCCAGCGGTCTCCACATTCATCGACATGGTCGCGAAAAAACTGGGAGACAAGAAAAATTAATTGGCTTGCTACTGTTCTCAGTACCTGAGAGCTGACACTATCAGCGCTATCTGAGTCTCATGCCATACGACTCGCTGTCTGCGATCTTGAGGATTTATAACGCTGTTTATGCTCGAAGAGCTCGCGTAAACCTAAATTATTTGGATCTATCCGCGAGGGCGCTATGCGTTATCGGTGGCGAAGACGATGGCTTTAAGCAAGTAGTCTATTTGCTGGCGAGAACCTCTGGTGGGCCAGGAGGAATGGTTGTGGGTGCGGTGGGAGGGCTGATTGCCGGTTCAGGCAACTGCTTTGGGAGCAGTGGCGTTCGCCAAACAAGTAATAACGGAAACAGAGGCAGCAGTGACCATGGCCGAGGGTAAGATGAGTAGCGCAAATCCCCAGCTATTCGGCTTAGCGATGGGGATTTGTTTCAGACAGTATCATCATTTTATTTAACGTTGGTATGCATGAAAAAAGGATCTGTTGCAAAGTTTGTGATGGGTAGCCGTTAGTGTTATTGAAAGGTGTTATATTTCAAAGACTCTGCGAAGTAGAAGTTTTCCGCCTGTCCTTTACGCAGCGCCCGCATTACCTCAATACCCTTAATGGTTGCATAGGCTGTCTTCATTGATTTAAACCCCAGAGTGGCACTGATTATCCGTTTCAGTTTGCCATGATCGCATTCAATAACGTTGTTCCGGTACTTTATCTGCCGGTGTTCAACATCAGGTGGACAGCGGCCCTCTCGTTTCAACAACGCCAGCGCGCGACCATATGTGGGAGCTTTGTCGGTGTTAATGAGGCGGGGAATCTGCCAGCCTTTCACGTGATTTAAAATCTTTCCGAGAAAACGATATGCTGCTTTGCTGTTACGGCACGGAGAGAGATAAAAATCGATGGTGCGGCCTTTGCTGTCAACAGCCCGGTACAGGTAAGCCCATCGGCCATTCACTTTGATATAAGTTTCATCAAGATGCCAGGAGCAGAACCCTGAAGGGTTTCGCCAGTACCATCGCAACCGTTTTTCCATTTCAGGCGCATAACGTTGAACCCAGCGGTAAATCGTGGAGTGATCTACACTGACACCGCGTTCAGCTAGCATCTCCTGCAGCTCACGGTAGCTGATGCCGTATTTGCAATACCAGCGCACCGCCCACAGGATAATAT
>NZ_JBFUHK010000246.1:0-1258 GCF_056402435.1 Rahnella sp. P4_A8
ACACTGCGGATCTGTTTTGCAGACAAATCAGGTACGTAGTTCAGATGCAGAATCGCCTCCTGCACCCGTGTAAGCGTCTCAGGCTTCAGGAGTTCAGGGTTATTCAGTGCCCGCGAAACTGTCATTAACGATACATTGGCCATTTTGGCTACATCTTTTAAAGACGCCATAATCTTCCATTTTGCAAATACACGGCTAATCCTCGTTGCGTAAGCGAACACTTACAATAAAGATTATCCATAAAAATGAACCCATTATTCTAAGCATTAAGTCCGTTATTTTGGGAATTTGGAACAGAAACATGACACAGATCTCAAACGATAAATGTTAACGTTAACTTTTGTGATTAACATCTTATATCGTTTCAAAACTCAATGTGAGCAACATACGTTAACGTTACCATTACTGCATATGATCCGATATGAGATTGCTCAGATGAAAAAAAGGCCTTCCCGCAGCTATTTGCTGCTCAGTGCTCTGCTGTTCTTTTTCTTTGTTACCTGGTCTTCGTCCAGCTCACTTCTTTCTATCTGGCTCCATCAGGAAGTGGGATTAAAGGCATCGGAAACAGGCATTATCTTTTCCGTTTTATCGGTATCGGCCCTTTTCGCACAGGTCTTCTACGGCTTTATCCAGGATCGTCTTGGTTTACGCAAAAACCTCCTGTGGTTTATTACGGCACTGCTGATCCTCTCCGCCCCTGCCTATCTCTGTTTTAGCTATTTACTCAGGATCAATATCTTGCTGGGTAGCATTTTTGGTGGTCTGTTTATTGGTATGACGTTTAACGGCGGTATCGGCGTGCTGGAGTCATATACCGAGCGCGTTGCACGTCAGAGTAATTTTGAATTTGGACGAGCTCGCATGTGGGGCTCTCTGGGATGGGCCGTCGCCACGTTTTTCGCCGGGCTGCTGTTTAATATCAATCCTGACCTTAACTTTATAGTGGCGTCATGCTCTGGCTTGGTCTTCTTCTGCCTGCTGGCTCGATTAAAAGTCGCGGCACCGGCGAGCATGGAGAAACTTGAGATTGGGGTTAAAAAGGTCTCACTTGAAGATGCCTTGCGTCTGCTCATGTTACCGCGTTTCTGGGCTCTTATTTTCTTCGTGGTCGGAACCTGCATTTACGGCGTTTACGATCAGCAATTTCCGGTCTATTTTTCCTCGCAGTTTCCTACCTTACGGGAAGGAAATGCCATGTTTGGTTATTTAAATTCCTTTCAGGTTTTTCTAGAAGCGGCAGGGATGTTCTGTGCAC
>NZ_JBFUHK010000247.1:0-1256 GCF_056402435.1 Rahnella sp. P4_A8
GGTATGACCAGTTGGCCGCCCTTATATGAGGATAGACGACAGCACAAAAAGTGCCACCTGAATTTTACTGCTGCATAAAACAGGCAAAAAAAAGAGGAGGGGAAGGTGAACCAGCCGCGCGGCAGATAGCGCACGACTGACTGTACAGAGGATTAAAGTTTATTGAATCTTACCGAGACGGGCATGGCATTAATCTGATTGCGACCGTTGTTTTTTGAGAGGTACAGCGCTTCATCAGCGGCACTCACAATATCCGACTGATCCTCAATGTCCGGATCCTGATCTGGCATATAGGTCGCAATCCCCTGGCTGATGGTGACGCGATTAAATTCACTGAAGCTGTGTTTGATGCCCAGCACTTCAATGGATTCCATAATATGCTGCGCCACAATCCACGCCCCTTTCAAATCCGTATCCGGCAGAATCGCGGCAAATTCTTCGCCGCCAAAACGTGTCACGACATCGGTGCTGCGTTTGAGTGATTTTCGTAATGTACGGGCGACCAGACGCAGACAGGCGTCACCGGAAAGATGGCCGTAGTGATCGTTAAAATGTTTGAAGTAATCGATGTCGATCATCACCACGGTCAGCGGCGTGCGGTTACGCTTGGCACGCATGTATTCATGGCTGAGCACTTTTTTAAATTCACGGCGGTTCGGCAATTTGGTCAGCGAGTCCGTGCGCGCCTGAATTTCCAGACGGCGGTTAGCTTTGACCAGTTTCAGTTCCAGCAACTTACGTTCATGCACATCTTCGGCGGTGCCATACCAGCGCTGAATGGAGCCGTCAGCGGCATAGCTCGCTGCGGCACGAATGCGCATCCAGTTCCAGCCGCGGTCTACGTGGCAGAAACGAACTTCAATATCCAGGGGGGCGCCGGTCTTCAGGCAATGTTCCCAGGTTTGTACGGCAGCACGACGGTCTTCCACATGCATACTCTGGATCCACTTATCTGCCAGAATATCCTGTCGCGTCATGCCGGTAATCCGCTGGAAGCGCGAGCTGACGTCGTTGAGCAGACCGCGCGGATCGGCTGTCCACGGGATTTGCGGGTTCAGCTCAACCATATTGCGGTAATGCTCCTGGCTTTCACGCAGTGCTCTTTCCATACGTTTGAGGCTGGTAATGTCGGTCATCGCGACGGAAAGGCCATTAAGCTGATTCTGCGTATCACAGGCGGCTTTGATACGTACAAAGAAAACCTGATTCTTACCGGGAACGGAAAATTCGCGGTCCGGCGTGGTTTCATTCCGCTT
>NZ_JBFUHK010000248.1:0-1253 GCF_056402435.1 Rahnella sp. P4_A8
TCCGTATACTGATACATGCGATTCACGCCGACCCACTGGGCGGTATTGGTAAGCCAGAACGGTTGCGCCATTATAAAAATCCGGCACTTTATTCCCGGCGCATAGACAGAGAACACCGACTTGTTTACAGCATGGTAAATGATGAATTAACTATAATTGCCTGCCGGTATCATTATGACGATGTTTAGCCAAGAGTCTGACGTCTGGTGATGTAAAAACCATTCTTAATGAAATTAATAATCGATTGAGTAAAGTCATATTACAAGTTATAAATTTAACATAAATAGCATTATACGAACTCAACTCATTGATTTTATTTAGTTTACAGGTGCGGCATTAAGGTGTAAACAGAACCACGTAAAGTTAGCCGTACGCTTTACACACAGCCTCATAATAACCCGATGATAAAAAACCATTTGTGATGATACAGCTCATCTAAACTTTGGGTTAATGCCATACTAGACCTCTCCCACGGATTTCATGCTCACTGAATGAAGGAGCGAACTGTATTGAATGCATCCTCCAGCGATTCGGACCGCTATCTCCTCCGCCTGAGAGGTATGAAACGCCCTGTTACGACTCTGGTTATATTGGCTACAGCGTTTGTCTGTCTGTTGATATTGGTCCTCGCCGGCGCATTTTATTTCTGTATCCCGCACAGCGCAACTGGGCGATGCTGAAGTGGCCAACACGAATATTGCCCGAATGATCGCTGTACAGATGGAATCCACCCTCAAAACCGCAGGTGTTGCGTTGACCGATCTTTCGGAACGTCTGGAAGTCGACGGTACCGGTGCACACGAACTCGGCCGGCTGCAGGCTCACCTGGTTGAAACAGCCAAGGCCAACTCCGAACTACACGGATTATTTGCCTAAATACGCCACAAGTCGTCCAGCATCGTTCCATTGTGTTTGTCACCTAAATTTTAAAGTATCTATGTTAATTAAGTTGCCTCAGATCACACGAGGGCGTACCTCTAGCCAATATAATGAATATTATTGAAAAATTTATTAGGGATATATATGCGTCTGCTAACTAAGAGTGAAGTTGAAAATATCTCTGGCGGCAACAATGGCAACGTTCCATCATCCGGCATGACGGGTGGTGGTGGCGTTGTTGCTGGCAGTTATGGTGGACTAGGAGGAATGATTGTGAGTGGGATGGGAGGGCTGATTGCCGGTTCAGGCAACTGCTTTGGGAACAGTGGCGGTCGCTAAACAAGTAATAACGGAAACAGAGGCAGCAGTGACCA
>NZ_JBFUHK010000249.1:0-1249 GCF_056402435.1 Rahnella sp. P4_A8
CCCTAAACCAAATCACAGAGACTATACTCATGGAAGAACTATCGGATTGGGAATTTAAATCAATTTTACAATTTCAGTTCAGCGAAATCCCTGACGCGTTTGGATGGTAACTGACTGAATTTACACACCATAGGTTTCAAGGAGTATCCTTTACAATGTTAAAAGCTGTTATCCCTGTTGCCGGTCTGGGCACACGTATGTTGCCAGCGACGAAAGCCATTCCAAAAGAAATGCTGCCTATCGTCGATAAGCCTTTGATCCAGTACATCGTTAATGAATGTGCTGCGGCGGGCATCAAAGAAATCATTCTGGTCACGCACTCATCGAAAAACGCGATCGAAAACCACTTCGATACCTCTTTCGAGCTGGAAAGTATGCTTGAATCCCGTGTGAAACGTCAGCTGCTGGAAGAAGTGCAGTCTATCTGCCCGAAAGGCGTGACCATCATGAACGTACGTCAGGGGCAATCAAAAGGCCTTGGGCATGCGGTTCTGTGTGCAAAACCTCTGATTGGTAATTCTCCTTTCGCGGTTATTCTGCCAGACGTTTTGATGGATGATTCCACCAGCGATCTGCGTAAAGATAACCTTGCTGCCATGCTTCGTCGCTTCCAGGAAACTGGCAACAGCCAGGTCATGGTTGAAGAAGTGCCGGAGAAAGACGTTTCCAAGTACGGTATTGTTAACTGCAACGGCGTAGAAGTTGAGCCGGGCGAAAGCGCGCCAATGACGGCTATCGTTGAAAAGCCGGAACTGAAGGACGCGCCATCAAACCTCGCGGTTGTCGGCCGTTATGTTCTGTCCGAAGCTATCTGGCCACTGCTGGCAGTGACACCGTATGGTGCAGGTAATGAAATTCAGCTGACTGATGCCATTGCCATGCTGATGRAAAAACATACTGTTGAAGCCTTTTCCATGACTGGCCGTTCACATGACTGTGGTGATAAGCTCGGTTATATGAAGGCGTTTGTTGAGTATGGTATTCGCCATAACACGCAGGGCGAAGCGTTCAAGGCATGGTTGAAAGAGTTTGCTGAAGAATAGCCAACAGGCTGATAAAAGCACCGAATAAATCGGTGCTTTTTTTTTGTTAAAGCAAACCTCAAAACCTATCTCAACAAACGAAAGTGAGACTAATCCGCTGTAGTACTCATAACTGGCCCTTTATATTAACCCATTCGTAATGCCCAAGGCCGCAATGAATTTTCAAAAAGATACGGTCTCTCATACAATGAGTTTGACATCATTGG
>NZ_JBFUHK010000250.1:0-1237 GCF_056402435.1 Rahnella sp. P4_A8
GCCATGTTCTAACTATCACGTTTTCATCTCCTCAATCATATTCACTTCAATAACATAGCGAAAATTTAACGTGAGTTGAAGAGCATCAGAACGTGTTTCAGCGCTTATTTCTCATTCTCAATCACCCGCACCAGCGTGCCGTCGATATCGATCATTGCGCCCATTCTCAGCCCGAATGGCTGCATTTTTGGCAGATGAATGCACGGATGGGATTTTTTATCCTGCCCGATTCCTGCCGCCATAAACGCATCAAAAAGTGCATCGGCGTCATCGACGCGCAGGCAGCAGCTGAACCAGCTGGTGAGCGGGTCGAGATCCGTGTGCAGGAAGAATTCCAGCGTAAGGGTTCCGCGGGTCATGATCAGCCAGCCGTCATCAACGTAAGTAGTGATGAATCCAAAGCTGCCATAAAAGCACTGGGTTTCTTCGAAATTACGGGAAGGAAGATTAGGGGTGGCGTAGTCGGTCATCCTGGCCTCATCAGCAGTAATGCATTGAATGTTGCGCCATGATGCCTGAGTGGGAAGGATGAGGAAAGAAGGAAAAATCAGTGAGTCATCCCCTGCCAACTGGCAGGGGAATCAGACACATGGCTCGCGGTTCCTGAAACTAACAGGAGCGCGCCGGCTTATCAGAACTGATAAACCAGACCGACGGCTACAATGTCATCGGTATTGATGCCGGCGTCGCGGGTCAGGCGGGTGTCATCCATCAGATTGATTTTATAATCAACGTAGGTGAGCATGTTTTTGTTGAAGAAGTATGACGCGCCTACATCAACATATTTAGTCAGGTTCTGGTTGCTGTAACCCGGAACATTTCGGGCATGTGATTGTACATACGCAATCGAAGGACGCAGACCAAAATCGAACTGGTACTGTGCAACGGCTTCAAAGTTTTGTGCTTTATCCGCGTAACCGTAAGCCGTGCTGCCCGCTTTACCGAAACGGTTGGCGTTGTAGCTCTGGGTGTACATCGCTGCCAGATAGATATTGTTTGCGTCGTATTTCAGGCCGCCGCTGTAAGCCGTTGCCTTATCACCGTTACCAATGATTGCCGGATTGTTACGGCCATTTTGTTCGCTGGTACGGTCAGACGCCATCATCGCTGCTGCTGCGCTGAAACCTTCGCCCAGATCATATGTCAGGGACATGCCGTAGCCGTCACCATTCTGCGCCAGGACATCGCGGCCATTGTTAGATTCAGTCGCACTGCCATTTTTGCCCTGATACTGCAC
>NZ_JBFUHK010000251.1:0-1236 GCF_056402435.1 Rahnella sp. P4_A8
AATCACTCCTCATCGGCCTGTTAATCAGGCCGATTCTTTTCACCTCTCAGATTTTTGAATAAAGGAAAAATAATGAAACATAACTTGAAAGTGTCACTTTGCTTTCTGGCAATTCATTTTGCTTTATTCAGCAATCTTGCTTTAGCTGGCTCTAACGTTCCTCCGGGTTTCGAAGAGCTGGTCTCAGGTCAGAACGTCTGGCTGAACGTCAATCTGCTCGGCCAGTCTGCCGGCTTATTTGAAGCCAACGTCACACTGGAAACCATACAGTTTAAAGACCCGCAGGCGGTACTTACCGCACTGAATCTGCCGCTGAAAACTGGCACGCCGGATTACCAGAAAATGCTGGCGACCTTGTCTGCGCCGCTTCCCCGCCATGGCAACCTGGCCTGCAGCAGCAATGCCGACGCCAGGGGCTGTGGTTATCTGGAAACCGACTCGCTGGCGCTGATTTACGATGAAAACAACAGCGCCGCCGACGTCTTTGTCAGCAAAGCACTGGTGCCTGATGCTGATAAAAAAGCCCTTTATTACACCCCGACCGCGCAGACTGAAAATGCCTTAATTCATCAGCAAACCCTGAACGTGGCAGCGCAGGATCAATACCAGAGTCTGTCACTACAAGGCGCCGGCGCACTGGGCGTGCTGACCAGCGGCTATGTGGGTTTTGACTGGTCGCTTGATTCTTACAAAAGTGACGACAGTGACAGCCAGACAGTATCTGTCGATGATCTCTATTTCCGCCAGAGCTTAGGTAAGCGTCACTACGTGCAGGCCGGACGCATGGACTCACGCGACCTTTCCAGCAACCTGGGCGGTAATATCAGTTTCTCGCTGTTACCGCTGAATGCGATCGATGGCGTCCGTGCCGGGAGTTCCCTGAGCTACCTGAATCTTGATGAAGCCAGCAAAGGTTCACCGCTGGTGGTACTGCTTTCCAGCAAATCCCGCGTCGATGCTTATCGCGGCAATCAGTTGCTCGGCACGTTTTATCTCAATAACGGTTCAAATACGCTGGATACCGGCAACTTCCCGAGCGGCAGTTATGCCGTCACCCTGCGAATTTATGAGAATAACCAGCTCGTGCGCACCGAAACCCAGCCGTTTACCAAAACGGGCGGGATCAGTGACGGGCATATGCAATGGTTTGTACAGGCCGGTGAAACGGCAGATAACAAAGTCGTCAGCTCAACAGATGACGAAGAAAATGACAGCACATCACGCAAACCGGTGATG
>NZ_JBFUHK010000252.1:0-1235 GCF_056402435.1 Rahnella sp. P4_A8
ACGCCCTCATGACCCTCTGACAGCATTAGGTAACATGACCTGCCCCCAGGATTAGATACAACGCTCACTTAGTAATGTCGGATCCTTCACTATCAGAATTACCCTTTCTCCAGGCCGCCGCAAATTCAGACGGCGCCTGATAATTCAGCGCGGAGTGCGGGCGGTACTCATTATAATCCTGACGCCATTCACTGATGGTTTTCCTGGCATGACTGACGTCACTGAACCAGTGTTCATTCAGGCATTCATCGCGAAAGCGTCCGTTAAAACTCTCAATAAATCCGTTCTGTGTCGGCTTGCCGGGCTGGATAAGTCGCAGCTCCACGCCATGCTCAAAGGCCCATTGATCGAGTGCGCGGCAGGTAAATTCCGGGCCCTGATCCGTTCTTATCGTCGCCGGATAGCCGCGAAACAGCGCAATGCTGTCCAGAATACGCGTGACCTGCACGCCTGAAATCCCAAAGGCAACAGTGACCGTCAGGCATTCCTTCGTGAAGTCGTCTACGCAGGTAAGGCACTTGATCCTGCGACCGGTGGCCAATGCGTCCATGACGAAATCCATCGACCAGGTCAGATTGGGTGCCGCCGGACGGAGCAGCGGCAGACGTTCTGTTGCCAGCCCTTTACGACGTCTTCTGCGTTTTACGCCCAGGCCACTGAGGTGATAAAGCCTGTACACGCGCTTATGATTAACATGTAGCCCTTCACGGCGCAGCAACTGCCAGATRCGMCGRTARCCAAAACGYCTGCGYTCMAGYGCCAGCTCAGTRATRCGCCCTGATAAATGYGCATCWGCAGCCGGRCGCTGAGCMTCATARCGGCAGGTCGACAGRGAYAAACCTGTRAGCCTGCAGGCACGACGTTGCGACAGACCGGTCGCATCACAYATCAACATCACGGCTTCCCGCTTCTGGTCTGTCGTCAGTACTTTCGCCCAAGAGCCACCTGAAGCGCCTCTTTATCCAGCATGGCTTCGGCAAGCAGCTTCTTGAGYCTGGCGTTCTCTTCCTCAAGCGACTTCAGGCGCTTAACCTCRGGCACCTCCATACCGCCATACTTCTTACGCYAGGTGTAAAASGTGGCRTCGGAAATGGCRTGCTTRCGGCAGAGYTCACGGGCRGAWACCCCGGCTTCAGCCTCGCGGAGRATACTGATGATCTGTTSGTCGGAAAAACGCTTCTTCATGGGGATGTCCTCATGTGGCTTATGAAGACATTACTAACATCGKGGTGTAT
>NZ_JBFUHK010000253.1:0-1203 GCF_056402435.1 Rahnella sp. P4_A8
ATACCTGCCTGGTTAAGACGCACACCATCCATCAGCACCAATGTGTGGCTGGCATTCGTTCCGCGAACAAATAATGAGGTCTGCTGGCCCATTCCACCGTTCTGGGCAATATCCACGCCCGGTAAACGACGCAAAACATCAGCCACAGATTTTGACTGCCACCGGTCGATATCTGCGCGCGTGACGATATCCGTCGGCGCGAGTACTGAGGAAACGGGCTGTGGAAAACGGTTCGCGGTAACAACCAGATCATCGCCACTGTTTGTGGAAGTGCTGTCTTGCGCCCACCCTGAAAAAGCCGTGACAGATAATGCCGTCAGCAGCACATGCTTTTTAATTGTCATGAATCGAGCATCCAAACTTAATTGGCGGATGCCGCAGAGGATCACCGACGGTATTTCGCGACGACGATGATTAATGCGACGTAACATCGGCAGGTCTTCGGACTTAGGATTTGCAGGCTAATTAATTACGTCGTAATTAATTAAAAATACCCGCACCGGGCGATGACTTCCCATCTCCTCTTCTCTCTTGTCTTTATATAAGAGGGAAAGAGAAAGAAGAAACAGTGTCTGCATAATAAAGAATGCTATCGCCGTGATTTCCCCATACCGCTGCGCGCCAGTTCCGGATTCACACCGGATTCCCTTTTAACTCAGTCAATGAGGCCGAAGCGCAATCCTACGATCAACCCATTTGGAAATCCAGACATCCGTAACGTCAGGTATGTTTTACCGGAAGAAATGTAACAAAGGTGGACATAGGAGTGACTTTCCCTACAATCCCCCGCAAAGTTTGTTCATTTACTTCCTGTTAGACGAGATAACCGATGACGCCTGAAAACCTGCCCATTGAACACTATGACGACCAGTTGGCGGAAAAGACCGCACGTCTCACGGCGATGATGTCGCCTTATAATGCGCCGCAGCCTGACGTTTTCCGTTCTCCTGTCAGCCATTATCGTATGCGCGCCGAATTCCGTGTCTGGCACGATGAAGGCGACCTGTACCACATCATGTTTGATCAGCAGACCAAAGCCCGTGTGCGTGTGGATCAGTTCCCGACCGCCAGCGAACTGATTAACCGCCTGATGCCTAAGCTTATTGCGGCCATCAAACAAGATCCGGCATTGCGCCGCAAGATCTTCCAGATCGACTATCTGTCGACCCGCAGTGGCAAAATCATTGCCTCGCTGCTTTACCA
>NZ_JBFUHK010000254.1:0-1200 GCF_056402435.1 Rahnella sp. P4_A8
CCAGGTGCTGAGCTTTGAGAATGACCTGCGTAATGCGGACAATGCCAGGCTCAACGCGCTTATTAACTATTTAAATGCACAAGCTCAGCTGGATCAAATTCTAGGTACTACCCTGCAAAGTTGGGATATCTCGCTCAATGACTAAGAAACGCTGGCAAATGGTCTTAGACCGACTTCGGACGCGCACTTCAATCATAATCATACTGCTGTTCGTCGTTACCGTGGCTATATGTCTGTCTGTGGTGCAATACGCTGAAAAACCCGCGCATGAACAATTAGTTGACTGGGTACGTGTCCAGCAACAGGAAATTGAGCAGCAATTGGGTCTCGTTGGCCGTATACAAGCTGCCAGGCAGCAAACGCTTTCAGCGCCTTTCGAAGGTGTCATTCATGAGGTTAGGGTCAGGGAAGGTGAGTCAATTAAAACAGGGCAAATACTAGTTCAGCTTGATCCCGAAATGATCGGGATTCAACTGCGCCAGGCTCAGGCTGAACTGATAAAAGCTCAGAGGGAAGTTCACCAGCTGGATATCTGGAGCAGCAGCCCTGAAGTTTCCCGTGCCCGTAGATCTGAGCAATCGGCTCGTACCACCTTAATCACAACTCAGGCAAATTTACGCGAAACACGGGCCTTATTCACAAGAGGGATCGTTGCACGTATGGAGGTCGATGCGCTTGTTCAGCAGGAACTCACACAGCAACAGGATTTGCTCAGCGCACAGGATGACTTGCGCGATGTTAAGGAACGGGGTCAGGGAGAGGAGCGTAAAATCGCAGAAATGGGGCTACTCAACGCTCAGGTACGTTATCAGACGCTGAAAGCCCAAAGTGAAAAACAGACTATCAAAGCACCTTTTCCCGGTATTGCGGTACGACCTGACACAACAGACGGCAGTAAGGCTATTTTTGCTCAACCGGGGCTTCAGGTAAGCCAAGGGACGCCATTGCTGGCGGTTATCGGGCTTGATCGCCTTCAGGTTTTGACTCAAGTCAGCGAGTCAGACCTTTACCAGTTGCGTGTGGGAATGCCTGTGAAAATTACAGGCGATGGGTTTACTGGCTGCGTTCTCGAAGGACATATTGCAGCGATTTCCGTACAAAGTAACGCTTCAGATTCATACGGAGGAGGAGCCCGTTATGATGTTGTAGCGGCCATTGATACCCTTCCATCAGATTCAGCACAGCAGATCCGTTTGGGGA
>NZ_JBFUHK010000255.1:0-1194 GCF_056402435.1 Rahnella sp. P4_A8
CAATACAGGAGATATGAAAAATGCGTGACGCTGCGATTAATTTGCGTGCTTTGCCGGAACAACGTGATCTCATAGATCAAGCCGCCAGCCTATTAGGTAAAAACCGATCTGATTTTATGTTGGAAGTAGCGTGTGAGCGCGCACAAGCTATTCTGCTCGACCAAGTTTTTTTCCAGTTAGATACTGAGAAATTTCATGAATTCACAGCGATGCTTGACGCACCTCAAAATGCAAATCAAGGTCTGGAACGTCTGATGGCAGTTAAAGCGCCTTGGGCATGAGTTTACAATTGTCTGCTCCTGAGCCACTTACAACTGCACATATCCTTGACGCTTTCGGTTGTGGGGAAACAACGTTAGATGAATGGTTAAAACGGCTCGCTCTGACAAACCACTTAAACGGTGCAAGTCGTACTTTTGTTGTCACGGCTCACGATAAAAGTGTTGTTGGTTATTATGCACTCGCAGCCGGTGCTGTGTCGCACAGGGAAGCGGCAGGATCTGTTCGGCGTAATATGCCTGATCCTATTCCGGTCATAGTATTGGGAAGACTGGCGGTCGACCTTCGCACTCAAGGAGTAAAGTTAGGTTCATCATTGCTACAGGATGCCGTTCTTCGAGTTCGCTCAATTGTTGAAAACACAGGGGTCAGAGCATTGCTCGTGCATGCACTTCATAAACCGGCTAAACAATTTTATGAACACTACGGTTTTACATCATCGCCAATTAATCCGATGACATTAATGCTACGCCTTTAGCGTTTCCAAAGACCATGAAGCGCAGCATGTGATGAAATCGAAAAACACTAAATATGAAGTAATACTTCATAATGATGAAGTATGATTTTTGTTATTTTGTATTATTATGATCTAGAGTGCTTTTTTCCATGATATCGGTCATCGCACCTTCATGCGCCTGAAGATTACGGATATAACGCATTAATGTTTCAGGTTTTTTCCATGTCCCTTCCTGCATGATCTGAGCGACGGCATAGCCACGTCCCGCCATATCCTGTGCAGCGCCTACGCGGGCACTGTGACCAGTCCAGGCCGTATAGCGCCCTTTGTTTGGAATGATAGGTTCACCTGCTCCAATCGTAAGCCAGGCCTGTGCGAAAATTGATTCAATCGCAGGCGTGCTCAGCGGACGGGTGACTGAAAGAGTTGCACTCCCAGAGCGGTGCACCGGACAAAAG
>NZ_JBFUHK010000256.1:0-1192 GCF_056402435.1 Rahnella sp. P4_A8
GCAATGGGCAGCGTGGTTGGCTGGGCGTACGTGATTTTCAACTCACTGCTGTGGTTCTTTGGTGTACACGGATCTCTGGCGCTGACCGCGCTCGACAACGGCATCATGACCCCGTGGGCGCTTGAAAATATCGCGCTGTACACCGAATACGGTTCCGTGAGTGCCGCGATTGATGCAGGGAAAACCTTCCACTTCTGGGCCAAACCGATGCTGGATTCCTACATCATGCTGGGCGGTTCCGGTGCAACCCTCGGGCTTATCATCGCCATCTTTATCGCCTCACGCCGTGCCGATCATCGTCAGGTGGCAAAGCTGGCACTGCCGTCAGGCATCTTCCAGATTAACGAGCCCATCCTGTTTGGTCTGCCGATTATCATGAACCCGGTGATGTTTATCCCCTTCGTGCTGGTTCAGCCGATTCTGGCCGCCATCACGATCGCCGCGTACAGCATGGGTATCATTCCTCCGGTCACTAACCTGGCGCCGTGGACCATGCCGACCGGGCTTGGCGCTTTCTTTAACAGTAACGGCAGCATCGCGGCACTGCTCGTCGCATTGTTCAATCTCGGTATTGCCACGCTGGTGTACATGCCATTCGTGATCTTGTCTAACAAGGCGCAGGCGATTATTGAAGAAGAAGAAAGCGAAGAAGACATTGCCGCTTCACTGAAATTTTAATCTGAACGGAGGGCGGGCAGAGGCCATCTTCCCGCCGTTATCCGGCCAATCATGGAGAGACAGAGATGATGGATTTAGACAGCATTGTTGAAACTGAAAGCGAAATGCAGGATCTCGAAGAAGTGGTGATGGGGTTGATCATCAACTCCGGACAAGCACGCAGCCTGGCTTACGCGGCGCTCAAAAAAGCCAAAGAAGGTGATTTTGAGCAGGCGCGTTCGGTGATGGCGCAGTCAAAAATGGCGCTGAATGAAGCGCATCTGGTGCAGACTCAACTGATTGAAGGCGATCAGGGCGAAGGAAAAACCAAAGTCAGCCTGGTGCTGGTGCATGCACAAGATCACCTGATGACGTCAATGCTGGCCCGCGAACTGATTGCGGAACTCATTGAGCTTCATGAAAAAATAAAATAACGTAGGGAGCCATAATGCAGCCACCGGTACTGAGCATGGAAATCAAGACAGCGCGCGAAAATCAACTCTTCGACGGTCAGAATTTCCACATGTTCATCTAC
>NZ_JBFUHK010000257.1:0-1190 GCF_056402435.1 Rahnella sp. P4_A8
GACCCGCATAATGGCCGTGACTGCCCACCCGAAAATTCTGCCCGTCAGACGATGATGTTGTTCCATCGCCCCAGAATGCAGCCAGAGGCCGTTTTTTCTGAGCATTGACCAGCTCGGCCAGCGCTGCTGAATAGGTCTCATCCCTGATGTACCAGGCCTGAATCCCCTCCAGTGACGATTTTGTCGTTCCTGGACAAGATTCGGCCATTTTTGTCAGCCCAAGGTTGATGCCATCAGCCAGAATCGTGGTCATTAACAACTTTCTGTCTTTAAGTCTGACGTGATGATTTTTGAGATGTGTGAAATGGCGGGTAAAACCGGTCCAACTATCCACTTCATCCAACATTTCAGTAATCTTAGGGTGAGGCAACATGCCATAAACCAGATCGGCAAAAGGGGATGCTGATGAAGGGACGCTATTATCCAGCGGGGTAATTTTCACGCCTTTATCCGAGATATCCACATCGGGCAAATCACCGGCCAGCGCCATTGCATTCACTTCCTCCAGTCGCGATGCCAGAAGCGTCATGCGGCTCTTGATGTATTCATGGCAATCGGTCGGAATGGCAAGGGGTAACTGGTTATCCCGAAGTGACTTTTCAAAATCGGAAGATGGGATCAGATAATCATCAAAATTCCGGTAGCGGCGCGATCCTTTGACCCAGATGTCGCCAGAACGTAAAGCTCCCTTCAGCTCATTCAGTACGCAAAATTCGTAATATTTTCGGTGAATGCCTGTGGGAGTGAGCACCACCTTTCTCCAGCTTTCCGGAATGAACCCGGTTGGCGCGGAAGACGGTACTTTGCGGAGTTGTTTTCGATACATCTCTCTGACGGCATCAAGCGCATCACTGAGCTGCATTGCGGCAGGTACAGCCATGAACTGCAACGCGGACAGCATCCGGGGGGCGTATTTACGCAGCGTACTGTACTTCTCTGTGATCAGATGCAACGGGTCGAAGTTGTCCTTACGTGACAGGAACCGCGTCTCTTCCACGCTGTTAATGAATTCCTGCCAGGGAAGAACGTCTTCTATTGCGGTCCAGGGATCTTCACCGGACTCTCTGGCGTTAAGCAATGCCTGCCCGACGGTAACGTATTGCTTCAGCTTGCTTTGAATCAGCTTTCCCGTTTGCTGGAGTCGTTCGGCCTGCGTGCGTTTTGCCTTGCTAAACAGACTGCCCAGAATA
>NZ_JBFUHK010000258.1:0-1181 GCF_056402435.1 Rahnella sp. P4_A8
CTAACTCGAGGTGGCGTATATTACGCTTTCCTCATTCAGTGTCAACCGTTTATTTTATCCGGTTGCCGCTGTTTTTAATCTTTCCGACCCGGTCACTTCGTGATGTTGTTCACGTTGTTCCCTGTCGATGGAGCGGCATTATAGGGATCCGAATTTTTTGCACAAGCCTTTTTTCCAATAAAAGGATCGACTGCGTGTTTTTCGACCCCTTCGCAGAGATCTCACCCGATCTGCTGTTTTTAACGCCGATCTTATCGCCCCTCAATTGGTATTTCCCCCGACCCGAACTATATTGCCAAGATTAATACTCACTTACGGGGTACTTCAGATGTCTCAGACTTTACGTTCTTATCAGGGATTAACACCAACATTGGGTGAAAGAGTGATGGTGGATCCCTCAAGCGTGGTGATTGGCGATGTGGATCTGGCTGATGACGTCAGTATCTGGCCACTGGTTGTAATACGTGGTGATGTCAATAATGTGGTTATCGGCTGTCGGACTAATGTGCAGGATGGAAGTGTGCTCCATGTGACTCATCAGTCACGACATAATCCCGAGGGGCACCCTCTTATTATTGGGGAAGACGTCACTGTCGGGCATAAGGCGATGCTGCATGGTTGCACGATCGGAAACAGAGTTTTGGTCGGAATGGGATCAATACTGCTGGACGGGGCTATCGTCGAAGACGATGTCATGATTGGCGCAGGCAGTCTGGTTCCACCTGGGAAAACACTCGAAAGTGGCTACCTCTATTTAGGAAGTCCTGTTAAGCAGATACGAGAACTGACTTCTGATGAACTCGCAGGACTGACAYACTCTTCTAATAATTATGTGACATGGAAAGATCTCTATCTTTCACAGGAGCAATAAGAAGCGTACTGCCTGAACAGTAATAAATCTGATTGTTCAGGCATTTCACAATCACCCCAGCAAGTCTTTCTTTAGCTCCTCAAGCACTGGTTCTATTTGGGGCATCACCCCATGCCACAGATAAAAAGCGTGCGCTGCCTGCCCCACCAGCATCCCCAGCCCGTCTGCATAATGAGTTACCCCATTATTTTTCGCCCAGGTGATAAAAGGCGTTAAACCCGACTGATAAAACATGTCGTAGACGCGGGTCTGCGTCGTCAGCACACTTTCGGGGATCTCTGGGATCTGACCTTTAATACCCGATGCAGTA
>NZ_JBFUHK010000259.1:0-1170 GCF_056402435.1 Rahnella sp. P4_A8
TGCTACATCTGAATCGTATCTTTTGAACATTAGTTGAAGGTCTTCAATGGAACCATCAATAGAGCAACCTAAAAATATCCGACACAATTGCTTTGCAAGATGGTTACCGTCCAAATCCAAAAAAACCTTTAAATCCTTAACATCTAAAAACGTCTCTTTTTCCAAAACCCTTTGCCAAAGAGAAACGTCATCCTCAAAATAATAAGAGGTCTTTAAATCATTAGGGTCGTTTAGTTGCTCTGTTGATGAGAAATAAAATTCGTTATATCTGATAGCTTTATCAAAGAAGAAGTCCGGCCTATAATATTTAAATAAGTACACACAGCACCCCCATAAAAAGGCGGAAAATCCACCGTGACCTTTTTTTCATCACTACCATTTTTAAATAGATACATCTGAGGTAGTTTCGTAATTTCTTGCTGAGATATACTTATCTTTTATGATTGGAATGTAAAGCCTTGCCTGGGGATACACCTATTTCCACCACCGTCTGGGAGTATCCACAGTCCGCTCTTGGCACACAACGGCCAAACAGGAACAGGGCACCTATGAGCGAAATGCAGACCTGCAATTACTGTCTGCGTTTCCACTCATCGGCTATATCACCTAAATTTTTTGGAACATCATTACGTATCCAGGCCATAAATTCTCGATTAAATCGAAAGTCGTCCCCACACTCCTTAATCATGAAACGACGGACGTTTTGAGTGTTTTTGTAGTTTTTATCAACATTCGTAGCACGTGTAAGCAATGAGCTATGCCAATCTATTTTCAATTTACAATCCCCCTGTAATGACTCATTTTTTAGCATTCGTTTCATACCCGAAATTGTCTAAACGTCGAATTCATTGCTTGTTAAGAGCGAGGAGCGGACATCGCTATTCATACTTGAATCCACATCAATGGTAGATCTGTGGTTTTGAGAACATCAAAGCATTTTTACAGTGTAATCTAACCAAGCGGGAAGATTTTCTTTGTACCAGTTGAGATATAAATGAAAATCACTTTTCTGCCGTTCATTAAGCAGTACCACTACCTCGGTAACAATCCATGCTTTGGCAATTGCAATTTCTTTAGCCAAATCATTAGGCTTAGAATGGCGAGATATACAGTTATAGCGTTCTGAAAAATCGGTAAATTTTTGTATAGAGCCCATTCCCTTTATTAGGG
>NZ_JBFUHK010000260.1:0-1149 GCF_056402435.1 Rahnella sp. P4_A8
TGGCAGATTCATGATGAGTCAAGGTACTCCATTTGTTTCAGAATCCCTGAAAACAATTTCAGAATGGGTTAAGAAAAATTCAGATCAGTTAATGGATTTATGGAACAATAGTCGGGAAAATTTGTTGAAATACGATTCCTGAAATTATTCTGACCAGCTCGGTGGAAGATCGCTTCTTTAGGAGGTGAAGTGGTCAACAAAAACTGGCCTGACACTCTGACTATCAGGAACATGTCATTATTTTAAAATAAAGAGGTCGATTGTGATTGAAACAATACCAAACAGTGTTATTGGCGCTGTTTCTTCAGTGATTGCAGCACACTACTATAGTCATACAAAGCTAGACAGTATTTTTATGGAATCCGGCGCCCCCGGTGATGTTCCATTTGGAAATTGCGAAACTAAATGTAGCAGTTGGCTTAAGATATGTAATGAAGATCCAAATACAGATGCTCTTTCAGTATTAGGTCTTGTTATTCAGAAATACATGGATTCATCGCCGAATTCATTTTCAAAGGTGGGCGGGAACCAAACTGTAGAGAATGGTCAGAAACGGATTAACGATGCCCTGTCTAGAAATCAGCTGGAATATAGAACCAATGGAGTTATAACAAAGTCAGGAGCAACAACAATTTCCAAGACATTAGAGGATTATATAAAGTCAGGAGATTACTCATCAATTGATAATGAGTTTAGACGTGCAGTGGAAAACATTCAAAGTGATCCACATGCATCGGTAACTGCCGCTTGTTCAATAATAGAATCAACATTAAAGTACTATATTGAAAAATTCAATTTACCAATGCCACAAAGGCTAACTGTAGTACCACTTTGGGCAACGGTAATGCCTGATTTGGGTCTTAATGACGACCCAACGCTAGCCGCAGACCAGCACAAGGTTTTGAAAGGTATGTCATCAATTATTGATGGTGTAGCCGCATTTAGATCACATATAGGTTCGGCGCATGGTCGTGGTTCTAACCCTCCGATGCTGGTTGTTGCTGAAGCAAGATTAATTGTCAACGTATCTCATACCCTCGTCGTATTTATCATGGATGTTCTCCATGCAAAAAAAATGTAATCTAGAAAAACGAAGGCGGAAGGGATTAATATTTACCGAGCCACCCCGGTGTAGGACCCGTGGAAGTG
>NZ_JBFUHK010000261.1:0-1130 GCF_056402435.1 Rahnella sp. P4_A8
CCCTATTTCTATCTGCCAAAAATGCAGTCTTATCATGAGGCTGACTGGTGGAGCCAGGTCTTCAGTTTTGCCGAGGATTATGCGGGATTGGCGCGGGGCACGATTAAAGCCACGGTGCTGATTGAAACCCTGCCTGCGGTTTTCCAGATGGACGAAATCCTTTACCACTTGCGCGATCACATTGTCGGATTGAACTGTGGTCGCTGGGATTACATCTTCAGTTATATCAAAACGTTGAAGAATCATTCTGACCGTATATTACCTGACCGTCAGTCCGTAACGATGACTCAGCCTTTTCTAAATGCTTATTCCCGGCTGCTGATTAAAACCTGTCACCGGCGTGGAGCATTTGCGATGGGCGGAATGGCAGCCTTTATTCCCAGCAAAGACGTTAAGCGTAACGAGTGGGTGCTGAATAAAGTCCGGACAGATAAAGAGCTGGAAGCGAATAACGGACATGATGGTACCTGGATTGCACACCCTGGGCTGGCTGACACCGTGCTTGAAGTGTTCGATAAAGCGCTGGTCAACCGTTCAAACCAGCTGGATGTACTACGTGAAGAAGATGCCGAAATTACTGCAGAGCAATTACTMGAACCTTGTTCCGGCGAGCGTACTGAAGAGGGAATGCGCGCCAATATTCGCGTCGCAGTGCAATACATTGAAGCCTGGATTTCTGGCAACGGCTGCGTCCCGATTTACGGGTTGATGGAAGATGCTGCCACGGCTGAAATCTCCCGCACATCCATCTGGCAATGGATCCACCACGGCAAAACGCTTAATGACGGACAACCCGTCACCAAGCCGTTATTCCGCCGCATGCTGAACGAAGAAATGCTGGTTATTCAGCAGGAGTTGGGCGAACAACGTTTCAGCGCCGGTCGTTTCACGCAGGCGGCTGCCTTGATGGAAAAAATCACCACACAAGATGAGTTAATCGACTTCCTGACCCTGCCGGGCTATCAGCTGCTGGCCTGATCCTTCTTACCCTACACATAAAAAGACCGGAGTATTTGCCATGAAAACGAACCGTACTCAGCAAATTCAGCAGCTTGAAGAAACGTGGAGCCAACCACGCTGGAAAAATATCACCCGACCTTACACGGCGGCAGAAGTGATCAGCCTGCGAG
>NZ_JBFUHK010000262.1:0-1121 GCF_056402435.1 Rahnella sp. P4_A8
ATGCCATTGCCCGCGAGTCCGGTTTTCGCGACAGACGTCATATGCGTGAGGTGTTTATTCGCGGGTATGGCATTCCACCACAGTCGCTTCGTGCAGGGCGTTAAGCCATAAGGCGTGGTCCGTGAAAAAAGTGCTCTACTCACGTTTACGGTGCTGGGCAGGCGTAACCCCGTAGGTTTTTTTGAACGCTTTAGTGAAAGAAGACAGCGACAAAAAACCACACTGCTCTGCCACTCCCTCCATCATCAGGTTTCTCTCTTCTGAAAGTATTTTTGCCGCCAACATCATACGCAGCTGGTTAAGCCAGGCCTGCGGTGTCTGATGATAGCTGTTTGAAAAGTGACGGGCGAAGGTGGCACGGGATAGAAAACAGCGTTGTGCCATTAACTCCATCGTCCATGGTGATGCCGGATCGGCGATGACGGCCAATACGGCAGGAGCAAGACGTGTATCACTCAGCAACCGTAACACACCCGCAGGAGGCTCGCGCAGCGAGAGCAAAATACGCAGGATCAGCGCGAGCAGCGTATCCGCCAATCCCTTAACGATACTTGCACTGCCCGGCAAGCTGCCCAGACTTTCGCGAACCAGCATTACCAGCAGCGTTTCCAGCTCAGGACAATCGTGTCGTTCATCGGTACGGAGATGGATCAGTGTCGTTTCATCGGCAAAGATCCAGCGATAGCCCGGATCGAAATGAAACTCACCGCACAATACCTCGACCGCAGGCCCCGGCCCTTCCGTCCACACTTCAGTTACGATGCCATCATCGTTGACCTGAGCAGGAACAACCTGTCCCCAGTCCACAAGACTTTGCAATAAATGCGGCGATCCTTGCGGGAACAGAACGATATCGCCAGCGCGCACATCGAACGTCTTCCCTTCAACCACCAGCCGGGTTTCACCATGAAGAATGACATGCCAGGGCACAATACCGTCAACCTGCTGTGGGTGATCAGCATTCCAGCGCCCGGCAAAGCGGCAGTGAAGATTAACGCGGCATGTCGGCGCAAGTAAGGAAAGCAAGCGACTGAGATTGTCCACCCTAACTCCTGAGACGATAAGACAAATAATCGAGACGGTACGGACAGAATACCTGCCCCCAGCGCCTTATTATGTGC
>NZ_JBFUHK010000263.1:0-1115 GCF_056402435.1 Rahnella sp. P4_A8
CTGATATACAGCAGCAGCGGAGACAATATGGCAATAATCCCCAGTGAAGCCACAATATCGAAAGCACGTTTCAGGAAGCGTGATGACCATTTCGCCAGATTCTGATGAACACGTAAGATCATCACTTCGTGACTGAAAATAAACGACATATCCGTACTGTCGAGCGGCATGCCGCGCAGGGTCGGGATCACCGAGACATAACGGTAACCGTGGATCATAAAGACCCGTAGCCAGTAGTTACGGATATCGCTCTGATGTGCTTCCACGGCGACAATAAACTGGGTTTTCTTGTCGCACGGGGTTAATAACCACAGGTCATCGCAGAATATGATCGGAATGCCATCAATGCTGTCACCCGGCTTGTCAGTCAGTTCGCTGGAAATAAATCCGGTGACGTTCAGCCCGAGATTCTTTTCGCTTTGAATCGCTTTGTAAGCCTCGTGAGCATTTTTACCGGTACCAATAATAATGGCATCGCGTTGCCAGATACCCAGAACCGTTAATACACGCTTAGTCATCATGCGGGCACAAGGTACAAATATCAGCACCAACAACCAGGTGAGGATCCACATATAGCGCGAAAAATTCCACTCCGCGAAAGCCATCACCGCGATCTCAATAACGGCAAAAATGACCAGCGTGCGTAAAATTTCTTTCAGTTCAAACCAGAAGGTTTTGCGGTAGTAATAATGCCGCAAGCGCATGGAGAACCAGCCAACACAACAAAATGCCAGCGTCCAGTGTAATAAAACCAGGGCAGTAACATGTTGAGCGGGAATATAGTCATCAAACTCTTTGAGCATGAAGCTCAGTAATATTTTAGCGACATAAATCGACAGGGTAAAACTGACGAAATCCGAAAGAGCAAGAAACAGGCTTGAGTAAAAATTTCTGGTGAGAAATGTCATATTTCCCTCACAACAAGTATCAAAAATAATTATTACCTGAGAGCATCAGGTTAATAGGCTTATAATAATGGACTTCATTAACGGTCTCCTGACATGCTGACATATCAGAAAAATAATAAATAAGTCATTTTGTAGGTGCCTGACTGTTGCAGTCAGGCACAACCTTTCATTAAGGCAACTGCGGCGTATCTCTGTCTGAAGTAATAC
>NZ_JBFUHK010000264.1:0-1115 GCF_056402435.1 Rahnella sp. P4_A8
ATGGTAGTGTGGGGTCTCCCCATGCGAGAGTAGGGAACTGCCAGGCATCAAAAAAAGACAAAAGCCCTGCACAWTGTGCAGGGCTTTTGTCTTTTTGTTCTACGGATCAGCGATTAAGCACGCAATATTCAAACAAAAGGCCATCCTCAGGATGGCCTTTTCTATTTCTGCGCTCTACTCATCAGTGATTAGAGCTTTGCGAGATCCCGATCCCTGTTTGTGACCGCACAAACTGAGGGTAGAAACGCTCCCTTTCTTTCTGTCCTTCCAGTGAGTTATCTGTAATCGAGAAGAACCAGGTACCGGCAAAAGCAACAATCATCGAGAACAGCGCGGGGTATTCGTAAGGATAAATGGGCTTAGCATGTCCTAAGATCTGGACCCAGATAGTTGGCCCGAGAATCATCAATATGACTGCTGTAAGTAATCCGAGCCATCCGCCAATCATTGCCCCGCGCGTTGTCAGTTTAGACCAGTACATTGAGAGCAGAATAATGGGGAAATTGCAGCTCGCAGCAATGGAGAACGCTAATCCAACCATGAATGCAATATTCTGTTTTTCAAACAGAATACCCAACGCGATGGCGACGATACCAAGCAGAACTACGGTGATCTTCGAAACCCTTAACTCATCACGTTCTGTTGCTTTGCCGTCCTTGATGACGCTCGCATACAGATCATGAGAGACCGCCGAAGCTCCTGCCAACGTTAAGCCCGCGACCACCGCTAAGATTGTTGCGAAAGCCACGGCAGAGATAAATCCGAGGAAGAAGCTTCCACCGACCGCATCCGCTAAATGCACGGCTGCCATATTATTACCGCCGAGTAATATACCGCTGGCATCTTTAAACGCCGAGTTTGAGCTGACCAGAACAATAGCACCGAAACCGATAATGAAGGTCAAAATGTAGAAGTAACCGATAAAGCCAGTAGCATAGAACACGCTTTTCCTGGCTTCTTTGGCATCATTGACGGTGAAGAACCGCATCAGAATATGGGGTAAACCGGCGGTACCGAACATCAGTGCGAGCCCCAGAGACAGAGCGGATATCGGATCTGAAACCAGTCCTCCCGGGCTCATGATTGCAATCCCTTTAGAGTGGACGGCGACCGCC
>NZ_JBFUHK010000265.1:0-1108 GCF_056402435.1 Rahnella sp. P4_A8
CAGAAGTGCCGTTACGGGAGAATAGGGTCGGAGCAGGAAACAATAGCCAGCCAGCATCAGTATCACAACGGCCTTTAATAATCGCATCACTTTCCCCTGCGTCTTACAAAAATCGACTAACGCCAAAGCCAGAAGGATTGTCAGAAAGAGAATGAATATATCTTTACCAAAAACTGAAGAAAAATAATTAAACGTCGGAGAAACAATAATCAGGGATATCAGAACACAGCGAAAATCAACTGAACTCACATTAGAAAATAATCGACTCATTGCCGCGATGCTCATCAATTTAAACATACAATTGAAAATAACAATATAAAATGGATCTTTGGCAGGCATCAAACTATAAAATATTTGAACTGGCACCCCGAAAATAAAGAAGGATCCCGGCCCTTCAGTCATGCCGTTCTCATGCATTGTGGCCATTCTCGCCACAGCACCGGATAAAATTTCACCCAGCGAATTATTTGACAGTAAAAAATTATAATATCGTACGGCATCTATCCCGGGGAAAATATTAAAAACATAAATACAATAAAAAGTATAGATAGCAGAAAATAGTAATGCCGCAATGATCAAATAATTATACCGGGCTCCTGGAATGGTAATCGCGGGAATGCTCAACGCGGTCAAAGTAAAAATCACCACGCCTGCAGCATCACGGGCATCAAAAATAAGATGTGTTATACTTACAGAAGTGAGCATCATCAAACAAAGGTAAATAACACCACGTTTAAAATTAATATTCACTGTTACCTCACTGGTCGCTCTCTGTCACAGGCCTGAACACAGTTATATACATCAGCAAAGCAACAAAACTATTTGAGAAAAACAATACCCATGGTACAGAAAACACGTTCATAAACTTACAGACCAAGAATAATATAACACAATGGATAACCCCACCTGTAAAAGTACAATAAGAAATTGCTTTGCTCTTCCCATGAAAAAAACAAGTCGATGCCATAATCAGATAGAACCCCTGCGATAAAAATGCAGGTACCATAATGACTACAAATCGTTTAACGTCCTTATACTCCTCACCCGCCACCAGATTGTATACTCCCTCGGGAATTAACTGTGCCACAATGGTTACCAGTGTGCTCAT
>NZ_JBFUHK010000266.1:0-1099 GCF_056402435.1 Rahnella sp. P4_A8
CCGCAGGCCGTAATGGCGCTCCTGTGCCACGGAAAAAACCTCGGCTGGGACAAATCGCTCAGGGAGGTGCTGCACGTGTTTTATCTTTCAGCATTCATTGTCTCGCCTGTCGCGATGCTTGTTTACGGCATCGCCATGAAATCTGGGCTGAATGAGATCCTTTTCTATGTAGTGTTCACATTGCCGGTCATCCGCTATTTCTTGCTTCAGTTTCTGGATAATCGCAGCAGTATGAAAAGAAGCGAGAAGCTGAAAAAATACGTTGAAAAGGAATTATCCGGCATCCGGGTTTCCGGAAGGGCAGAAGAAGAGAAACTGGGTTATACGCTACGGAATATCCAGGATGAGATGTTCGCTTACCGGGCCTCATGTCCGCCCGTTCCCAACGGTATTCAGCTGATAATGAAGCCCAAAAATGAGCGAATTTATGTTGATTACTTTGAAACGAATCTGAAGGAGCTGCACCTTCAGGAATAATCCCTCCTTAGCTCCGGTATAGGATTTAAGTATGCCGGAGCACATCACGGTAAACCATTCAGGTTGCGGAGGATATTGATTGGAAGACCATTACAGAGAGTACGACCCTGAAGATTAAGCGTCGCAGCGTAACCAGTGTTTTAACTTATGTTGTTTAAAAACCCAGTTTATAAACAAATCACCAGAGATCTTTATTCGCGTCAGGAGTATGAAAAAAAGAATCGACCAACATAGATACAAAAAGGCCACCTCATCTGGTGGCCTTTTTGAACTGCAAAACTTTGTGTTCGTCGGCTTGCATCTTTCAGCGTCGCAGGGAGAGTGCCGTCTCTTTACCCCTACCGATGTGCTAAGTACATCACTATTCTGACTGTTAGTCAAGCCCCATGTACTCTATAACTTCTTGCTCAACGTCTTCTCTTGTAACATGCCCAGATGATGCTAGGTACAAGTCAGACAATATACGGTATTTATCCCTCAACTCCGCAAGTTCTTCCCGTATTGTTTCAACTTCAGGCCGTAACTCCTCCAACTCAGCTGACTGCAGTTGACCGTTTTGAATTGTTCTATCAAGTTTCTCCTGTAAGGAGTACATACCTACGGCAGCAAGTAACCCCTGCTC
>NZ_JBFUHK010000267.1:0-1094 GCF_056402435.1 Rahnella sp. P4_A8
GATTATGCGGTGGCCCAGTCTGCAACAACTGAAACGCGCCAGGCGCGACACGATCCGCAACTTTCTGAATGCCAAAGGTAGCCGCGCAATAGCCCTTACCGAGCAACGTGTTGCGAGTATTGATAACGCGATCCCATTGACGACAGACCCGAGTGTTATAGAGGCTAATGCTTTGATGGCAACAGCACTGGCGACACAAATTAAAGTCGTGAGTGAAATCATCAAAACCTATGACGRACGAATCGAAACGCTGTTTGACACATTGCCAGATGCGGGGCTGTTCAAATCACTTCCGGGCATGGGGCCGTGTATGGGCCCACGTATGCTTGCTGCACTTGGTGATAACCGAGACCGGTTTAACAGCGCTGAAGAAATTCAAAACTACGCAGGTATTGCACCGGTGACAGAACGAAGTGGCCAGAAATCCTGGGTTCACTGGCGATGGCAATGTGCGAAGTTCGTCAGGCAGACCTTTGTTGAATGGGCTGCCAAGACGGTTAACTCATCATACTGGGCCAAATTGTATTATCAGGGGCAGCGAGAAAAGGGAAAATCTCATCAATCCGCGATCCGGGCTCTGGCATTCAAATGGCTAAGGATCATTTACCGCTGCTGGAAGACCAGAACCCGCTATGACGAAGCGAAATATTTGCTGGCACTGGAAGAGCGAAAATCGCCCTTACTGATGCCGTAAAAAACTTGTCGAATGTCTCAGGGCGTGAAGCGGACATTATCTACGTTCAGCGCCTCACTCTTGGGACAGGCCATCCCGGTTTGCATTCAGCTACACTTGTTACTGTTTTTCGTCCGGAACAGAAAGCATTCCACTACAGCAGGCTGGTATGCTTGGTCTAAGACATTTAAATCAACAAGATGCATGGTCCACTAATGATGAAAGTGATTCTTGTTCGACACGCAGAAACAGAGTGGAATGTGAGAGGAGTTATTCAGGGGCAGAGCGATAGTACGTTGACCCACCGGGGGAAGCGCCAAACATCAGCCTTACTGGCAGCGTTTGCCGCAAGTGATTACCGAGTTGAATGTGTTTACGCTTCTCCGCTTGGCCGTACCTGGCAAATGGGACAGAGCCTGGC
>NZ_JBFUHK010000268.1:0-1083 GCF_056402435.1 Rahnella sp. P4_A8
CGCTCAGGCCGCTTTGATCAACAGAAAGACCCGCACCCATGGTAGTGGACAGGCTTACTTTCTTGATGAAAACGCCTTTAGCCTGGGAAGGCTTCGCTTTTTTCAGAGCGACCAACAGAGCTTCCAGGTTTTCTTTCAGCTTGTCGGATTCGAAATCAACCTTACCGATAGTGGTATGGATGATGCCGTTTTTGTCGTTACGGTAACGAACCTGGCCTGCTTTAGCGTTCTTAACCGCTTCAGCAACGTTAGGTGTTACAGTACCAACTTTCGGGTTAGGCATCAGACCGCGTGGGCCCAGAACCTGACCTAATTGGCCAACAACGCGCATTGCATCTGGAGATGCGATAACAACGTCGAAGTTCATTTCGCCTTTTTTGATCAGGTCAGCCAGATCTTCCATACCTACCAGTTCAGCGCCTGCAGCTTTAGCAGCTTCAGCGTTTGCACCTTGGGTGAAGACGGCAACGCGAACAGAACGACCGGTGCCGTGTGGCAGTACGGTTGCGCCGCGAACGTTTTGATCTGATTTACGAGCGTCGATGCCGAGGTTAACAGCAACGTCAACGCTTTCTACGAATTTAGCAGTGGCCAGCTCTTTGAGCAGAGCAACGGCTTCGGTGATGTCATACTGTTTAGTAGCATCAACTTTGTCACGGATCACGCGCATGCGCTTGGTCAGCTTAGCCATTTATTAATCCTCCACTACCAGGCCCATGGAACGAGCAGTACCTTCGATGGAGCGAGTCATCGCTTCAACGTCAGAACCAGTCATGTCCGCAGCTTTGGTTTCTGCGATTTCACGAACCTGAGCACTCGTTACTTTACCCACTTTGTCTTTGTTCGGCTTGCCGGAACCAGACTTGATACCAGCCGCTTTCTTCAGCAGTACTGCTGCAGGAGGGGTTTTGGTAACAAAGGTGAAAGAACGGTCAGAATAAACAGTAATAACAACAGGAATTGGCAGGCCTTTTTCCATGCTATCAGTCTTAGCATTGAACGCCTTACAGAATTCCATGATGTTCACGCCTTGTTGACCCAGAGCTGGACCAACTGGCGGACTTGGGTTTGCCATACCAGCTG
>NZ_JBFUHK010000269.1:0-1070 GCF_056402435.1 Rahnella sp. P4_A8
GAAGAGATATTACTGGTTGAAAATGAACACTTCCTCACGGTCGATGGCCAAGAGGAGGTCGGAACCGCCTTAGCTATCATTACCTTGGGAGAAATCAGAGAGTTTAGGCAAGATGACATCCCTAAAGCTTGCGCATCTTATTATGAAGCCGGTTGGCTAGCTTGGGAGATAAAAACAATCAAAAAAATTGAGAATCCTTTTCCAACACGCGCAGCACGAAAGTTTTACGAGATAGATGATTCAGTTCTTAACGCTGCGCGCTTAATAATAATTCGGTAAAACTCGGCGTGAAAAGGTTTTACCGAATCAGATTTTGCCTGTGTGAAACCTCTAAATACCATTTCTAATCCAAGCATAAAGTCTGCTCCTCGCTCATGGCTGACCTTCCTCACATGCGTCATTCGCTCAGTGCCAAGAGCAGACCTCAGCACGTTGAATGAGTTTGGATATTATACAAAATTCGGGTAACCGACAGGTTATCCCGAAAACGAAGCTAAAGCGGCGCAACGTTTTCCACTACATGCTGGAATACGTAGGGATCGGAAAGTAGTTCAAATTCTTCGTCATCTGGGTAAGTCACAGCTACGTGATAGCTTTCTCCGGCAAATGTCTTAACCGATTGTAGATCTTGCCAGTAAGTAGCCAGAAAAAAATGCTCCCAGCCACCTTGGGTTTCTCTACGCACACAAGCGCCTATGTTCCCAGATATGCTCTTAGAATGCTCTACACCTGTTTTCTCAAGGTGTTTCGCAAAAGCTTCAGCATGTTTTAGTGGAACACAACCGTGCCAGGTCCTTACAATCATTAGTGTTTCCTCTTTTAGTGGTAAGAATGTAACCATACCATCGGAAGTCACTTTATGGCGTATTTTCCAATTAGCATGCTTCGTAACTTAAAAACTAATTATTGGGATCAGCCAGCCTCCCTCTTCTTGTATGTCCGCTCATCGCTCGAAGCAGCCTGATGGGCTTCACCTACAGCAGTTTGGTGCCTAAAGCGGACATTGATTAACCCCGGAGCCAGGGGGTGAAAGTAAATCCGGTAAGCAACCCTTCAGGGCTGAGTAGCCG
>NZ_JBFUHK010000270.1:0-1068 GCF_056402435.1 Rahnella sp. P4_A8
AGTGATCACTGCGTGCACTGGCCAGGTGGCATTCTCTGTCTGTGCAATTTTCTCTTCGATGCTTTCGCGGGTGAATTCATGCTTAGGAATCCCGCCAAGAATGCCATACGCGTTGCGATTGGGACGCAAATAGACCGGCACAATATTGGTCATCATCATCAGATGGGCGAGCGATTTATGACAGTTGCGGTCAATCAGCACCGTACTCCCTGCCGGTGCCGCATACATTCCGACAATTTTATTGGCCGTCGAGGTGCCATTAGTGACGATATAACTTTGCTCGGCGCCGAAAGTACGGGCGATATATTCCTCCGCCTCTAGATGCGGACCAGTGTGATCCAACAGGGAACCAAGTTCTGTCACAGAAATCGACACATCGGCTTTCAACGTTTTGGCCCCGAAAAAATCATAGAACAACGTCCCTACCGGGCTTTTTAAAAACGCCGTACCGGCCATATGCCCCGGCGTACAGAAAGTGTACTTTCCTTCTTCTACGTAGGTGAACAACGCTTTAGTCAGCGGCGGTGTAATGGTATCGATGTATTCATCGGTGTACTGGCGGATGCGTTTGGCAATATCCTCCGCCGCAGTCAGTGCGTATTCAAAGAAATAGAGCACCATGCGCATTTCATTAACGTCGACGTCCAGCGTCGAATGCGTATTGATGAAAGCGTAAAGCGGCAGATATTCATTCAGCTCATTAATGGCTGTACACAGCTCTTCGCTATGCTGATCCCAGTCGAAAATAGCGCCGCAAATGCGGGCATTATTTTCGATGAGTTTGAGCAGATCCGCGCGATCGCGCGGATAAATGACCTGAAATCCGAGAAGCGTCAGCGCGCTATCCAGTTCACGGATCGGCTCGTCTTTGTAGTAAGCCCCTTCCGGGCGCATGATAGCGATAATATTCATCTGACAAATCCTTCTGTTATTTATTTTCTAAGGTATTTATAGAAACACGGTTAGTGCCTGCTGGGTACCCTTTACCGTTGAGTTTAAAGTGAAATGGGGAAATTTAAGAATGCTGGAAAGATGGATAGATAAAAACGGACAATAAAAAAGGCCACG
>NZ_JBFUHK010000271.1:0-1064 GCF_056402435.1 Rahnella sp. P4_A8
GCGTCAAGGCTGACCCATATTATGCAGATCCAGGCACAATATGGACGTTTATGGCTGCGTTCCCGCTTTCGCCGGATGACCGTTCCGACCTCAGTAAAGATTTTCCTTCTCGCCCTGCTGGGGCTGACGGCGTTAGCCATCACCGGAACATTGCTGTTGATCCTCGATGTCATCGCACTGATGCTATCTGTTATGAAACGGCCTTTTCAGCGGGGTAACCTCCGGCAGCGTTATCTGATGAGAAAGCCTGTATAACGAAAAACCGTGGCGGATATCTCCGGCACGGTTTGAAGTTACAGGAATACTTCCCGATTATCAGGCAGGCATACCACAAAGTTTGGTGAGATTTCTGGCACCGATCATGAGGGTGGCAACATAGGATTGTCTGCGGGTCACAACTTCGACCGCAACACGCGCATCTTTATATTTGATGAGATAGGTGGAAGGCCAGCCCTGCCGGCGTTTGCCGTAGGCTTTTTCATGACTGTCGATAGCTGCATGAGCAACCACCAGATGGGAGAGAGTTTTATCACCTTTAATGATGCGCTTCATAATGGACTCCGCCTTAGACACAACTGTCAAAATGAGGAAACATTAATCACTTGATACGCATCGCTTTATGCGACGCTTATTCGAATCACTTCTTTGCAAAACTTTGTCACTATCTGAGTATCTCTGCGCTTTTGTTTATACGCAAGTCTTACTAAGCAGGAAACATACCATAGCGGCACGAAGGGGACGTTTGCTTTGCGCCTGCCATTGGCCTTGAGGACTGCTGATTTCAGCAAGCCAGAGAGGATTGCTTTGCAACTCTTTAAAATTAATGCTGATTTTGTTGGCGCAAATGATCGGCCACGCATCGGAGGGGTTGTTGCAATAATCTTTGCCTTTCATTCCGCCATAGGGATACCACTTCTCAGGTTCCTCTCCGGTCAGTAAGGCTATGTTGTGGTTCACTTCACTGTCGTTTTCTTCAGACCATTTGATCATCAGTTATTCCATCCTGCAGGGCACATGCGTGGAGACTACCGGAGGAATAAGACAGTTTTATGAAGGAAGATCAG
>NZ_JBFUHK010000272.1:0-1057 GCF_056402435.1 Rahnella sp. P4_A8
TGCAGTTCACAGTGGATAGGATATTTCGTGATGGAAGCTTTTACTGATTACAGTGGATAGGTTGCTCACTGCAGTGGTTAGTCGGCTTTCAACAATAAATATGAAAAGCCTGCCATCACTGCAGCAAGCTTTAGGGCAATGAGCAGCAAGAGGTCAAAACTATTTCTTTGACTGGCGAAGCTGTTCCAGCAACTCAAGTTCTTCTTTAGTCAGCATTACCATCTCACGAGGCATAGCTGATTCCGCATCCCTCTCTGCCGGGACATCAATGATGTGTTCGTCATCCATTACATCGTAAACATCATCACCTATGCCCGTGGGTATTTGCGCAGGGCGTAACTTTGGCCGCCTATAGTGGATACAAAAATACACTACCTTACCGCGCTTAACTTCAGTGTAATCAAGATACCCAATCGCCTTTAACTGCTCCATAGCCTTGCGTACTGTCGCATTCTGAGTGATGGCTCGAGAGGTCAGATTTAGGCGGGCACGCAGGCGAGACATAGATATGGGAGCAGGATCTGTCGGAAGGCTTTCAATGAACGTATACAGAGCCTGAGCAGACTCCTTGCGAGAGAGTTCGTTGATTGCCCTGAGCTGGAGAAGAACTTTCTTATCAAACTGATACAACTCGAAGATCTTCGGATCCGCCTGCAACTCGACAGCGTCCTTTTTCGGGCTATATTTTGCTGACTGAACAAGGTGAGTTACGTAGTAATCCCCCTCTTTATTCGAAAACGAGAGGGTGTTAGTGGCTATACGTTCAAGTGAGGCCTCCAGACGCGCTCTGAGCTTCGCAGAAGAGCGTGCGGATGGAATCCCACACAACTTAGCGAATTCTACAAATGGCAGGTATACAGAGTCTCCTAGGACCTTATGCTTAGCAAAGGCATGAATGATCCCAACCCAGGTCTTAAAATCGTTATCCATATCAAGCCGGGCGCCGGTGATCTTGATGTTCTCATATCCCTCAGACTTCACGATCGAAAGCTGCTTCAGCTCAGAGGTGACATCCATTGAGTTCATCTGACCTTTACGTCCACGTGCTGTGGACTTC
>NZ_JBFUHK010000273.1:0-1027 GCF_056402435.1 Rahnella sp. P4_A8
CTTTCCTGCTGTCAAATTAACAGCAGATATCTTAAAAATGAAATAAATTATTAAGAATGATCTTAGTTATCCGATAGCGTAGCCCGCCGGTTTCTGTCGTGCTGGCGGCTTGGCCAACGCCTCGCGGCCGCGCAATAAATTCCGCGACAGTTCACCGTTTCTTTGTAAGTATCCCAGCTTTAGTTCCAGGCACTTTTTGAGATTTCCGGTTTCTTGATCCCTTCCCAATATCGGTGCCAGGATAAATCAGAGATCCGGGCATGTTTGCAGGCTTCGGATAAATTCTTCCGGAGTCTGATTATTTAACGAGGAATGTGGCCGGTACTGGTTATATTCCTGCCGCCAGTGCTCRATCTTCTCCTGAGCATCTTCCAGTGACAGGAACCAGTGCACGTTCAGACATTCATCACGCAGGCTGSCGTTAAATGACTCAACCAGGGCGTTATCTGTGGGCTTCCCGGGGCGGGAGAAGTCCATCGTTACCCTGTTTTCATACGCCTAGCGATCCAGCGTTTTTGAGATAAATTCGCTCCCGTTGTCCGTCTGTAGCCACTGTGGTACACGCTGCTGTGTCTGCCTGATCCGTTCCATCACGGCGACCACATCGTCACCGCGAAGCCCCTGGCCTACCTCGATCGCCACGCATTCACGACTAAAATTATCCACTACAGTCAGGGCACGGATCCGGCGTCCTGACTTTACCCCCAAATCCTGTCCCATTCAGAAACAGAATTCCGACACGATTGACCCTGACCCCTTCTTAATGCAGTCAGCAAAAGTATGGTAAGACTTACACAGAGTGAGGGGCGTCCGTCACATCACCACATACCAGCCTTGAATGTAATTTTTAAGTGACTTATCCACTTTTCCACCGCCCAGATCCAATAATAAGATCCTATATAKATCATCTAATAGATCAAAAGAGATCCCAGCCCAGCTACAGGCCTTGCCCTGTAAGGGTTTAACCCGTATTGCCACCCACTGGAATAAGTAAAACATCCAATATATTAAGCGTGTTAACCACTAT
>NZ_JBFUHK010000274.1:0-1023 GCF_056402435.1 Rahnella sp. P4_A8
AATATCGGGGTATCAAGATTCAGTGCCAGAAGCTGTAAAAGCCTAAGCCTTGCAGTATCCTGCTGGTTACGGGCATCTTCCAATGCCAGTTCCTGGGATGCGGTATCGGCTTGCGTTTGTACAATCTCAAATTCTGCCATGCGGCCGGCGGAAATCATCGCCCGATTGACGTCAGCTAATTGCCGGGAGCGCTCCAGTGATTCCTGCGCAATTTTTACCTGTTCCTGGGCCTGGAGCAATTCACGGTAGGACATAATGATTTTTGTCACCGTCTGCATGACGGTGAGCTTTAACGAGAGGTGATTTATCTGCTCATTAAGTTGGGCAAGCCGAACGGGGGCGGTAGTGATATCTTTTCCAGCCCCGCGAAGCAGTGGCTGAATAACGGTGATGTTCGCCCCGTCATTACCGGAAAAGCCCGCATTTTTGGCTATCGTCTGGCTGCCGGTCCACCCTAGGCTGAATCGGGTGCCATAGGGAGTGAGTAAGGTTGTGGAAGGCGAAATATTACCCTGCCGATAACGGTCATCCTGATTTCTGTCAGACAAATAACTCGCACTTAGCACGAGCTTTGGTGTAAACCGGTCTTGCGCAACGCGCAGGTCAAACTTTTGAGATATCCTGTCAAGATAAACGCTGCGARTTGAGCGATTATCACGCAGACCCAGAGAGATAGCATCACTCAACGTAAGATMAATGGTCTGAGCATTCAGGGAAATCGCGTTTATGCCAGAAGTCGGCTGACTTAGCCTTGAAGCATGAGAGGGAAGTATTCTGTCCTCGCTCCATGCATATGATGCAATGGGTATGACAAGCACGATTAAAGTTAATAATCGACACTTACTCATCGCGCAGAGCCTTTATGGGTGACATCCGCGACGCATTTATCGCAGGCGATAATCCGAAGAAAAGGCCTGTAACGATAGCACTTCCAATGCCTAATGGAAGAGAGATCGCGGACAGAGTAAAGCTCTGCCAACCCGAATAATGGACGAATATCCATGACGCTGTCAGACCCAATGT
>NZ_JBFUHK010000275.1:0-1022 GCF_056402435.1 Rahnella sp. P4_A8
GTGCTGAACTGACAGGTATTGAGGTGACGCCATTTGCGACGCCGGTGATCATGTATGGAGTAGGATTTACCGCAGGTTGGAAGGGCAGTTGTGTGTTTTCAGCAATGCCGACAATGAACCAAATTTTTCATCAAGGGAAAGGGATTGTACCTGTCACGGTGCGGACTGTTGAATGATATGGGCTTAGAGGGAATTTTCGTCCATGGCAAACTTCTCAGTAAATCAAGACTGCCATCATAATGCCTTTAGCCACTACGATCGGGGAAGACCCATTAATGAACAGTATTAAGTAAGTGTTCATTATGGATATCTTTACCCAACCCCTGACCCTTTAATGCGTTTGATCCTATTCCTTAAGGATAAGGTTCAGGCTGGTTTTCCTTCCCCAGAAGTTTTCCCATATAGGCTTAGTTATCAATCAGCAAAAGCATTCATCTAATCGTCGTTTATCATTAAGTTGGATGTGCCGATTAACCGTTGAGCAGGTCACAATGGCTATGCATACGACGGCATAATTGTGTTTCGCACAAGCTAGGAGATGTGATGAAACTAAGCCTAAATTCTTAAGATCTGTGATGAAAAATAGCAGCTAATGGAAGCAACGTTGGTCTGTCCTTTTACGCTTTTTTTCGAATAAAAACGATGACCTAGAGTTACTTGATGCTACCACACAACTGATACGCAAACATTTCAATATTGTGCTGGAACGTACCGCCCGGGAGCTGCACGGCGAACCTTGTCTGGAGCTGAAAGAGTTTGCACAGACACAAATCGTTTGCTCCAGGTCATTCGATGATCGCGTATCAGAATACGATTTGATACGTGAGGCAATCTGCAGCCATGCCGTACGTGCCGCCGAGAAACCCCAGGGCGAACATCAGTATTGCCGACATATCTCAGCATTCATCAAAACAAGCCCATTTTTAATAAACGAAGTCTACTTTGGGAAAACAGCGAACAGCTCATGGCAGTTCTCAATGGAATTAATCACAGCGGAAAAGGGCACGTATGGTTCGAGGAAC
>NZ_JBFUHK010000276.1:0-1010 GCF_056402435.1 Rahnella sp. P4_A8
GTGCCGATATGTGTCCACTGATGGCAATGTTAAAGGTAAGCACCAGAAGTCCATACAATCCCAACAGTGAAGACAACAGCTCTGAATCGACAAATTCTCGGCTTCGGTTGTATACGGTAACGAGCGAAAGCAGGAGAGGCACGATGATGCTGAAGAGAAAATTGAGCTTGTTCCAGTTTTTTACCCTGTCGTACACACGGGCCTGCGCATACAGTAAATCCAGGTTTTCTCTGGTCGACTGGTTCGTGTAAATGGCATTCATGGTTCACCCGTAAACAGGAAAGGATGGCCCAAACACGTCGCGCCATTTATTGATGGATTTTTCATACTCTTTATTATTTTCAAACTGTCTCGCCTCCGATGCCTTCTGCGCATCGAGATAACATCTGTCCGATATCGCCTTACGAGCCTCGTCAGAAAGAGAGTTGATATCTCCCTGTATGCCTTTGGGATCGTTGACGGAGAACTGTACGAAAAGACCAAGATGGCGGAAAAGCGCTTCCAGCTCCATATCGACAAACGATAAGCAGGAGGTCCTGCCGGCGTAATAGTCCAGAATTAGCGTCTCCAGCAGGTAGGAGCTCATGGACGGCATTGTCGAACGCCGCTGCCAGTATTTGACAGCCCGGATAACATTGAGAACATTACCGTCATTCTTAACGTTGATAGACTTGACTCTGTCTCTGTCAATTCGGGGATCGGTAAATTTCCAGTGTCCGTTCCCGTCTGGGATCAGATAATACGTTTTACCATAGGCATCTTCACTGGTAATAAAGCAGGGCACGACATCGAAATTCCAGTCCTTACTGACCAGCTTAAGCGTGACTGCTTCCTGGTTACGCCTGATATCAGCCTGGGCATACTGGGCAATATCCTGCAGACGGCTTTTAAAGGCATTCAGAATTCTGACGGAGCAGACGGTGTCTGCCCCGGAATGTCGGTAACGATGCAGACGTGACCCCTCTCCGGAGGAGGTTACAGTTACCCGGTCACTCAGGATGGTATAGGTG
>NZ_JBFUHK010000277.1:0-981 GCF_056402435.1 Rahnella sp. P4_A8
GTCCCACGCATCATCGGGAATATGCTGCATCCTCATTCTCATCTTCTGCTTTTCTATCTACTCGAACGCCGCATTACTCAGTTAGGTATAACGGCCCTTCGCATCGCGGACGACGATAACATTGATGCGTCTGGCTTTACGATATCACATACCGCGTATGTCCGCTTCGTGCCCAGGTTGTGTGAAAACTTTTTTGGCMGATGAAACTGCCAAAAACAGAGCTGAAAATCGCGCTCATACKTAAAATTMGGCTCTACTAACCAGTCGATCAATTCCAGATTTTKCKTAGACKTGCGCACTTCAGTTTTTGGTCAGGGTTTTCACACAGCCTGTGCCAGGTATAGTCATTCGAACCCTGAGAGTTACACTTTTAAGTGATTCAGGGTATGCGCTTACTGGTTACGAATATTGTGCCAGAATCATGTGGTTTGATGATTGCCGCTTTGCTTTCGAGCCAGTAAGTGCTCCACGTTCGCTAACGAATACTCAGGGCATGCAGACAAACTGCTGACTATATTTCTTTCGAAGAGCGTGGAATGCATACCAATCCCCGGTTAAAAGGAGTTGGTTATGACTGCGATAGATCAGTTTGCTGCTCATGTTGGTCTGGACTGGGCGGATAAAAAGCATGATGTTTGCGTTCAGTTTAAAAACGGCGAACGCACATTCCATGTGATTGAACATACAGCAGAAGCGCTTGATGCCTGGCTCAACGCGTTGCACAAACAGGTGAAAGGCAAAATAGCTATCGCCCTTGAGCTGAAGAAGGGCCCCGTGGTGTATGCTCTTCAGAAATATCCGTTTATCACTGTTTTCCCTGTCCACGCTTTGTCCCTGGCTCGTTACCGGCAAGCCTTCTCGCCCAGCGGCGCTAAAGATGACCCGCAGGATGCCGAGCTGGCATTAGAGTTAATGCTGCGTTATCCCCAAAAGATAAAAGCCATTGAACCCGACAATGCGGATATCCGGTTACTCCAGCAA
>NZ_JBFUHK010000278.1:0-978 GCF_056402435.1 Rahnella sp. P4_A8
TGATTTACCCGGCCATGCTCACCATCATTGCCATTCTAGTGATTGTTATTTTGCTGGTTGCCGTCGTCCCGCAAATCATTGAACAGTTTGTGCATATGAAACATACGCTGCCCATCTCCACCCGTATTTTAATTGGCGTCAGTGGTTTCCTGGAACATACATGGTGGGTGATTGCCATAGTGGTTATCGCTTTCATCGCTACCTTCAGGCTGGCTCTGCGCCGTAAGCATAATCTTATGCGTTTTCATACGGCGTTGCTCGGTGTTGTCGTTTTAGGGCCACTGATCAGGGCCATCAATAGTGCCCGATATGCCCGGACTCTCAGTATCTTGCAATCGAGCGGCGTTCCTTTACTTGATGCGATGAAAATCTCAACAGAAGGGATAACTAACCGCCGGATCCATTATTTACTTACCCAAGCGGCAGAACATGTTCGTCAGGGCAGCTCACTCTTTGCTGTTCTGGAACAAACCCGCCTCTTCCCACCCATGATGCTCTACATGATTGCTTCCGGTGAACAAAGCGGGCGTCTTGGCGAGCTTATGGCACACGCGGCAGACAATCAGGACAAGCTGATGCAACACCGGCTTTCAATGGTATTGGCGCTATTTGAACCACTGCTGATTGTCACTATGGCCAGTATTGTTTTATTCATCATCATGTCGATTTTACAACCGATTCTCCAGCTTAATAACCTGGTCAGTTAAAGGTATCATTCCATGTTAAACATTCAAAAAAATCAGTACATTGGCACTCAGAAGCAACAAGGCTTTACATTAATCGAACTGATGGTGGTTATCGTCATTCTCGGGGTGCTGGCAGCGCTCGTTGTTCCTAATGTAATGGGCAACAAAGAAAGAGCTGATACCCAAAAAGCCGTCAGCGATATTGTCGCCCTCGAGAACGCCCTCGACATGTATAAGCTGGATAACCATCGCTATCCAACAACCGAACAAACGCTTGAAGCCCTTGTAACCC
>NZ_JBFUHK010000279.1:0-963 GCF_056402435.1 Rahnella sp. P4_A8
ATTCTGGGCGTTCTTCATTGTGCTAGTTTGTCGTCTATGTGTATTTAATATGGAGATGAATAGAACTGCTTATTAAAATCAGGGTGTCCGGCGTGTGATAAAACCTATGACGAAGATTGATACACATAACTCTCAGAAGTCGAGCCATAAGTAATTCATCTACAACTGCACTACGCCAGAATCTCAATGGAAAAGATTGTTCATTGCACTCTTTAGATTCGATATTTCCCTTATCTACATCTTACCTCCATATAACTACAACGCGCTATCCATGATTATTGTGCACAATTTAAATGAAGAGAGGATTTTTCGTCTTTATGCAAAGGTGATCAAAACATGAGTACTTTCAGCCTGCGTTTGTTTTATTTCATTTTAGTAATCACGATGTTATTTTTTAAAGGCAGTGAGGTGAAGAAAACATTTTTTAGCCGATTTGATGTAAAAATAAATACAGGGAATTATCGTGTGATATCTGACGTAACGTCCGAACCCAACCTTAATAGCAGCATCTCACCAGACCATGCATTAAAAGCTCCCAATACTTGGAAATACAATATAATCCAAAAAACTTCCAGTAAAATTTTAAAAAACCTCAGGCATGCTGTATATAAAATGAAGCGATTCCTGTTTGGTTCAACTAAATCTTCCTTTGAGAATATATAACTATGAATATAAATAAATTGGGATCAATACTTGGCATAAACGTCTTGCCGCTATACTGATTAACGAATGTGCTTAATAGTAGCGTAAACCCGATAAGAACAGCTAAAATCAGACCGCTGGTGGGGGAGGAATCTGATACGATATTTTCACTATGCCAAAAGAACCAATAATCATGCATGCTGAAAGGTGACGTGGAACACTATACTACATCATTGGTATTGGAAGCTTTACCGACGCCAGGTTTGATAGGTGGGAGCGCCCCTTGAATGCCAGAAGGATTATTAACATCAGGATAAGTAC
>NZ_JBFUHK010000280.1:0-960 GCF_056402435.1 Rahnella sp. P4_A8
TTAAACACCAGTAAGAAGCAATCCGAACTACAAAAAAAATGCTTTTATTTTGCGCTCTTCTCTTCTTGTTGCTGTTCCAACATCGCTTTTTCCAACCACTCTTGTAATGGTATATCCGGGCTTCCCTCATCTAACTTCATGATTTGACTTTCATCGCTTTCGCCTGTCGGCGCCTCTTCCGGAGCCTCATTTTCCATAGATGAAGTATCTTCCAGCAGTTGTTCATCAGCATTTGTATCGTCATCACTATCGGCCGACTGACTAACAGCAGGCATCGCTTTGTCCTGATAGATGTAATGTAAGGGGGATTGCTTATAAGGAAGACGGGATTCTTCACTGACACTTATCCGGTAACTCTGCCAGTTAAGATAACTTATATGAAGATAAGCCCCTGCCATCGCACCTGCCAACAAGCATAGGCAACCTAATCCCAGAGAATAAAGGCTTTTTCTGAGCGGGCGATGCACTACCACCTTCACTTTTTGTTTGTTTAAATGGCTTGTGTAAGCCGATAAATGAATGTTTTGCATTTTAACCTAGAGCTCTTCTTCTGTAAGCAGCACGGGCATGTTGCCGGTACGTTTAGCGATTTGCATCAGTGTGCCCTTACCTACCCTTCCATCAACAATAAGACCTTCCCGTTGTTGGAATAATTTAACCTTCCTGATCAAATCTTTGTCCCACTGACCCGTTTTACCGAATGGCAGGTTCAGGATTTTGCTCAGTGTCATATCTAACCAAGCGGTGTCAGCTTCAGGGCTTGTATTGTTGATGGCGTTTTTACCGCTCGGAGTCTGCGGGAATAACTGAATATATTCGCCACCCCAAACTTCGTTAAACCAGCTGCGCTGAACCGTCCACGTCTCATCTTTAATAAGAATATCTAACTCCTCATCAGTGACCTTCACAACGGTAACGTACACGGTCTGTTTATCTGCTGTAATCGGACTTAACCAGGGA
>NZ_JBFUHK010000281.1:0-959 GCF_056402435.1 Rahnella sp. P4_A8
ATCGTATGTTGGCCCCGCAGCCACTCGACGCGGTTGGTGTCGGACTACTGGTTTCTGTGGTTGCATCCGTTCTTAATTTTGTGACGGCACGAATATTGTTAAGGGCTGGCAAGCAGCACAATTCAATCACGCTTGAGGCAGATGCTCACCACCTGCTGACCGATGTCTGGACGTCGGTCGGGGTCATTTTGGGCGTCGGACTGGTCTATCTGACCGGCTGGTTATGGGTCGATCCGGTTATTGCATTGCTGGTCGCGGCCAACATCGTGTGGACCGGTTATCAGCTCATGAGCCGTTCAGCTGCGGGTCTGATGGACGTCTCGCTACCCGTTGAAGAACTCGAAAAAATCGAGTCGCTGCTGGCGGGATACCGTGAGCAGGGGCTCGATTTCCATGCGCTGCGCACACGCCAGGCGGGCGGACGCGCGTTTATGACACTGCACATCCTCGTTCCTGGGATATGGACTGTTCAACATGGTCACGACTGGGCTGAGCGTATAGAGAATGATATCCGCACAGCACTGCCTTTTATCCATATCACCACTCACGTAGAACCCTTGGAAGATCCGGCGTCAATGAACGACCAGGCGCTCGACTGACGCACTCCCTGTTTATTAAACTTATTGATTTTAATAAATTGAATGAGTGTTTGGTTGTTTTTTTGATCATTCTTTAAATCAATAACCTATCTTTAGAACAACCCATTAAACCCCTTCCTGTTACCATAATAAGAAAGGGGAACGTTGCACCCGCGTAAGCATGGCAGCCATTCCCCTTATGTTTCAGCGAACGGAGTAAACTAGAGAAACTGCAGGTTCAGCCCGGCAAAAATCTGCCATCTGGGCTGACCAGGTCCGTGATCTGCCACTGAGCCTTGTGGCTCGATAAAGAAGTTGTAGACGGTTTTTTCCTGCCTGATGACCTGCCCAATCCCAAGCCCCATGGGGACGCTATAACTG
>NZ_JBFUHK010000282.1:0-947 GCF_056402435.1 Rahnella sp. P4_A8
CTTTTGATCGCTCAACTTAGGTTTGTTGTCGATGTTGGTCAGCGTATCAGACTCGTTGAAGGTCAGCGTTAAAGTCTGCTGAGTGATACCTTCATGGCCTGGTTCCTGACGGAACACGTAATACCAAACATTACTGCCAAACGGGTCGTGTAGCATCGGCGTGCCGAGAACATAAGCAACTTGTTGTTTAGTCATACCGGTATGAATTTTTTGAACATCAGCAGGAGACAAGTAGTTCCCCTGATTGATGTCAGGCCGATAAACCACCTTTTCCAGAGTGGAACAGCCCGCAGTAAGCATTACAAGAGCTACAGCGGCGGCAGTTAGCGTTTTACAGCGCATAGTCATTACATTCCTTTAGGGCATAAGATGCCGATGATAATAGACCTTTCATCAGTTTGAAACCTTTGCGGGGCACCTGTATGACCGCTGAACTGTAAAAAAGTTGAGCTTTTTACGCTGCGAGTAACTCTTTTGCGTTGGCCAGCGTGTTTCGGGTCACTTCACTTCCGCCCAGCAGACGTGCCAGTTCCTGCAAACGCGCCTTTTTATCAAGGCGATTCATTTGGGTTTCAGTCACTTCACCATCAGTTTCTTTGCTGACAAAATAATGCTGATGACCACAACCTGCAACCTGAGGTAAGTGAGTGACGCACATAACTTGCGTTGATTCGCCTAACTGACGCAACAGGCGGCCAACGATCGCAGCCGTCGGGCCACTGATACCGACATCCACTTCATCAAAGATCAGCGCCGGAGTTTCCATTTTCTGTGCCGTGATAACCTGGATAGCCAGCGCAATACGCGATAATTCGCCACCGGAAGCTACTTTTGCGAGAGCCTGAAGCGGCTGCCCCGGGTTGGTGGTGACCTGGAATTCGAGACGGTCTGCGCCTTCCATATTTAAATGTTCTGGTTCGAACTGAACCTGAATTTTAAATTTACCG
>NZ_JBFUHK010000283.1:0-941 GCF_056402435.1 Rahnella sp. P4_A8
ACGCAACGCAAAGTCTTCGTGCATCACCGATTTTATTGAGCAGATGTTTTGAAAGAAATGTCACGGCCAGTTTTGAACTCATAGGATAATCAGGATTCGTACAGTTCCAGCGGCAAGCCATCCGGATCGTTGAAGAAAGTAAATTTTTTGCCGGTATAAGGATCAATTCTTACCGGTTCGCAGACAATGCCGGCTTCAGTGAGGGCGGAAATGGACTGTGCGATATCTTCAACGCTGAACGCCAGATGGCGTAATCCGCACGCCTCAGGACGACTTGGCCGGGCTGGCGGTTGCGGAAAGCTGAATAATTCAATGGTGTAATGACCATTAAGCGCCAGGTCAGCTTTCCAGGAATCGCGTTCCTCACGGTAAAACTCCCCCAGTAACGTGAACCCGAGAATGTCACAGTAGAAGTGTTTGCTGGCCTGATAATCAGAGCCAATGATGGCGATATGGTGGATCTGGCGGAGATTAAGCATAGTCATGTCCTGTTGATTTCTGACCTGCACGTTACTCAGGGCGGCCAAACACGTCAATAAAAAGCCCTCCTAAAGAGGGCAGTTTGCTAGCCCGCTTCCGGAAGTTTTAAGACCTTCACCAGATAGCGCCCGTCTTCTGTGAGCCGCGTTCCATGAATATCAGTTTCAAAACCAGGGTAACGCTCGCCTATTGAACAAAGCATAATCAGGAAATCGAGCACAGCCCGACTTTCTTCCGTGATCATCTCGCCCGGCATCACCACAGGTACACCCGGCGGATAAGGCAGGATCATGTTGGCTGACACTTTGCCGACCAGTTCATCAATGTCGCATTCATCAATATGTCCGCGTACCTGATGCTGGAACATTTCGTACGGCGTCATTTTCATTTCCGGCAGCACATCAAATGCTTCCAACATTAAACGCGGCAGGTCGTGACGAACGATCAGTTTGTGGATCCCC
>NZ_JBFUHK010000284.1:0-939 GCF_056402435.1 Rahnella sp. P4_A8
ACCTTCAGGAGTGAAAGAATATCAGACAGCGGATCCATAACATCCTGGACGAATGAATAATAAAAAAGGGATTTCTATAATAAAAGAAAGCTTTTATCTGCGTCATTATCATTTGGAGCTTAACGGAGAAAACCAAATGAAATACGCAGAACTGGGTAAAACAGGGGTTTATGTTTCACGCATTTGTCTCGGGACGATGACATTTGGCGGGGCGGATAATGCCGCCGGTAATGCCATCGGCCGTCTGACGGGCAAAGAGGCGGATATTATCGTTGGTGAGGCGCTGGACGCCGGCATCAATTTTATTGATACCGCCGATGTCTATGGTTCGGGGGGCTCTGAAAGCGTGCTGGGCGAAGTGCTGGCGCAGCGCCGCGGTCAGGTTTTCCTTGCAACAAAAGCGCACAGCAGAATGAATGCGGGCCCAAATGATGCAGGCCAGTCGCGCTATCACTTGATGCAGGCGCTTGAAGCCAGCCTGCGGCGGCTTAAAACCGATCACATTGACTTATATCAGGTTCACAACTTTGATGCTGCAACGCCGCCTGAAGAGGTTTTACGGACACTGGATGATATGGTGCGACAGGGTAAGGTCAGGTATATCGGCTGTTCGAATTATGCGGGCTGGCAGCTTGCCAAAGCCCTGGGTGTCTCGGCTGAACATAAGCTTGAGAAATTTGTCAGCGTACAGTCTTTTTATTCGCTGGCCTGCCGCGACATTGAGCATGAACTCCTGCCGGCAATCAAGGACAGCCACAGCGGACTTCTGTGCTGGAGTCCACTGGCAGGCGGGCTGCTTTCAGGCAAGTTTGATCGCAGCGGCAATCATGACGCTTCGGGCAGGCGCGCGAAGATCGAATTTCCACCCGTCGACAAGAACCAGGCATGGGATATCGTGGATGTGCTCAGAGCAGTTTCTGAAAAACACAACACCACACC
>NZ_JBFUHK010000285.1:0-930 GCF_056402435.1 Rahnella sp. P4_A8
GCTCTGGAGTACCCACCACAACAGGGGAAGACCCTCATTAATACCGTGTAACCATGGGTTCTTCAGCTTGTTAAGGGTTGCACCCAAGAAAGTCTTAGGCAGCTGATCAACGAGGAAACAAATAATTTTGATTTTGTCTCTTACCTGTTCAATCACGTTTGCGGTTTCAATTGAGCGATGCTCACTATGCTTTAGCTAAGTAATAAGTATGAATTAATACATAATAATTAGTCGATATTAATTCACATTTATCTTTTATGAGTTATTATTTAAGAAATACTACTTTTGATATCACGGGTGACAAATGATCACGATTGTTGGATGCAATAAAGGTGGGGCCGCGAAAACAACAACTGCAGTCAATATAGCTGTGGGTTTGGCCTTATGGGGCAAGGATGTGTGTCTGGTCGATGCTGACGTTCAACGCTCTTCGTCAAGGTGGTATGCCGAACGGGAAGCTGCAGGCCTTACCCCCTCCATCACCCTGATTGAGAAAAGAGACAACATATCTCAAACACTCAGAAGCCTTGATGAGAGGTTTGATCACGTTATAGTGGATGTTGCCGGACGAAACAGCCGTGAGCTGATTACAGGCGGAACCGTAGCTCATCAGATCATTGCTCCGCACCAATGCTCTCAGTTGGATCTGGATACGATGGTTGAGCTTCAGCAGCAGTTAGAAAGCATGCGGGATTTAAATCCAGAGCTTAAGGCATATTGCTATCAAAGTATGGCCACTACAAATCCCCTCCTTCAGGGAAACGAACGGCATGAATTTCTGGAGTATGTCCGCGAATTCGAAGGACTGATCCCTTTGAGCGCGACGGCATGTTACCGAAAGGTTTACCGAGATGTGATGTCTGAAGGTAAATCTGTCCTGGAAACATCTAACGAAAAAGCCAAGTCTGAAGTTCTTGCTCTGTTGAATGA
>NZ_JBFUHK010000286.1:0-927 GCF_056402435.1 Rahnella sp. P4_A8
CAATATAGCCCGTTTTACACCAAAGTCATCAGCCGCGTGCGCGACTCAACCCACGTACTTGACGGCTTGCTATATCACGAAAGTGATCTTGAAATCACCGAGCATTACACCGATACCGCAGGTTTTACGGAACATGTTTTCGCGCTAATGCATCTGCTGGGATTCGCATTTGCACCAAGGATCCGGGATCTTCATGACAAGCGCCTGTTTATTCATGGAAAGGCTGAGCGTTATCCGGGACTTCAATCTGTGATATCCACAACCCCACTGAATCTTAAAGACATTGAGACACACTGGAATGAGGTACTTCGCCTCGCAAGCTCGATAAAACAGGGGACTGTTACCGCATCGCTGATGATGAAAAAACTGGCCAGTTATCCTAAACAAAATGGCCTTGCAAAGGCATTGAGGGAAATCGGACGCATCGAACGGGCACTGTTTATGCTGGACTGGTTTCGCGATCCATCACTGCGCCGACGCGTACAGGCGGGGCTGAATAAAGGTGAGGCCCGCAATGCGCTTGCACGAGCGGTCTTTATGCACCGATTGGGTGAGATCAGAGATAGGGGGCTGGAGAATCAGAGCTACCGGGCCAGTGGTCTGACGTTGCTGACTGCGGCGATCTCCCTGTGGAATACGGTATATATAGAAAGAGCCATAGATTTCCTGAGACGAAAAGGGATCCCATTAAATGACCAGTTGATTTCTCATTTGTCCCCGCTGGGATGGGAGCACATCAATCTGAGTGGGGATTACGTCTGGCGGACAAATCTAAAGCTGGGACAGGGTAAATACCGTTCATTACGCTCAGTGGATAGTGGTCTGTACAAAAAACAGGCTTAGCGTAGGATATTTTCCGTTTTCCAAGCGGACCCCTTATACCGCGCATGCCAGTCGCCAGCGGAGCAAATCGGCATATCAGATGCC
>NZ_JBFUHK010000287.1:0-917 GCF_056402435.1 Rahnella sp. P4_A8
GAATACTTTTCTATTGCAGGAAGATTGTTACCTGTCGCAGCATTGACATTACAAATGCTGTAATCTCCTTTACTTGCAGATGAACTCCGATTATCAAAAATGTGAAAATTATTATTAACCTGATTTTTCGGAATTGCCGATTTGATGAGAATACCTCTGACAACCTTGTCGAAGATATTACCTTTGATCGTGACGTTATCAGGAACAGTCCCTCCCGCATGCCTCAGGCTTATCACAATAGCAGCCATTCCATGCACATCAGTGAAATGATTACGACTGATCATAATGTTATAAATGCGCTGAAGCGAAGTGTTAGGTTCCAGATCAATGCTGCCTGGCATTCCTTTACGTGAAATACGGGTAAAGCGATTTCCATCAATAAGGATATCATGCCCGTCAATAATACTAATGCCATTACGGTTACTGAAGTTAACGCCGTCAAAGATGACGTTTCTTATCACAATATGGTGGTTTGAAACAACATTCCCCTGCCCGACATAAACTCCATCGCCACGAAACCCTGTGAGGTTTAAATTTGAAAGCGTAACATCGTGCGCATTGAATATACTGATCAGAGGATTATGTTCTGCGAAGCCGTTTTTTTCTGCGCCGCCAATAAAAGAAACCCCCGAAATTTGCACATTACTGACAGCCCTTGTGCTATCGCCCGAAGAAATATTTATCACGCCAACAGTATCCGGTAAGGTAAAAGTCTGTTGAATTTGCGCACCTTTTTCACCGGAAAGCGAGGTATTGCTGTCAATGAAGAGAGGATGACTGAGGAAACAGCCAGGGTGAATTATTTTAATCTGCGTATTTTTTATTTCCCTCTCTTTAAAAAAGTGATAAATGTCAGGCGTAATCAGGCAGTCAATGATGACTGTCTCAGCCCGACATAAAGAGCCGCTCATCAGCAC
>NZ_JBFUHK010000288.1:0-916 GCF_056402435.1 Rahnella sp. P4_A8
GTACTAAACCGTTGCCCATGACTTATCGACTCATGCAATGCGCTGACTGCGCGGCGCAGAATTTCATTTGGCGTCAGGTTGTTATCACAAAGTCCCGAGTCACCTATGTGGATATCCAAATCTAGCGCAACTTCCCGGTTGATTCTGGCTTGGGTTCCCTGAAGACTTAGGGTGATATCATCTAATGAAAGAGCCATCTGCGCAGGAGTGAAAAAGGCAAAGCGTCCGACCGCCACGGCATAGAGTTTCCCAGCAAACGGCAACCGGGCATGCAGTTCTGTAGCCATGTCACGGAGTAGATTTTCTACGACATGCATCCCCAATGAACGGGCCATCTCGTAGGCAAGTGGCATATCAATGCAGTCAATGATGATGACCCTGAAGGCGCCCACCGCCAAAATCTCGATGTCCTTCAGAAGTCGCTGTCGATTTGGTAAAAGGGTGACAACATCGATGTAGCCGAGTGCGTGCCAGGAGGCTAAGAAATCCGATATCAGCTCGGCCAGGGTTTCAAAAATACCAATCTGCTCATCTGAAAGTATCCTTGGCTGAATATCTAAGATACACAAGGTACCCACAGCAACCCCATCACGTGTTTTAAGAGGGCACCCCGCATAAAAACGAATGAATGGAGCCTCCCTGACAGCCTGATAGCGACAAAATATTGGGTGCTGATGCGTATCATCACAAATGATAGTTTCACCCTGTTTCAAGGTCTGCACGCAAAATTCTTCGCCCAAGTTGGTTTCCGCGACTACGATACTCTGAGCAGAATTATGGTATTGCTTTTCATCATCGAGAATCGACACAAAGCCCATCGGCATTTTCAGCAACTGGCAGACAAGTTGCGTGTATTTTTTTAACGCTTCGTCCCTGCCTTTATCAGGATTTTTCAACAGGTCAATCGCCGCACGTC
>NZ_JBFUHK010000289.1:0-914 GCF_056402435.1 Rahnella sp. P4_A8
ATATTATACTGTATAAATAAACAGTGCATTGGAGTGAGTAATGGAATCCTCTCATGAGCTAAAGATGGCTTTGATAAAAATCCGGCTTATGGCTGACATAGCACAGTCAGGCCAGTGCAAAAATGACGACTACGCGCTGGTGATGGAAATGATCTCTGATATGGCCGATCGCGTTCTGGATGAAGCAGACACGCCGTCAGTGCCATTCTCTGTTTACGACGATGAAGAATAGCCAGGAACACGGGCGCGCTCTCTTTGTTAGCTCTGCATGCAGTGAGTGCATGATTTTGCATTGTGATCGCCCTGCTCTTTTCTCCCTGCGACACCAGTGCTGACGTGGATCACAGTGGATCACGCAACTGCATCAAAAGCGCCCCATAAAGCGGGCAGGCGTGGCGGGGATAGCATTGCGCGCAGCCACTCATTAAATGCTATGATAGTTCGAGAAATAGCATACTCAAGAGTATCCCCCGATCAGAAATACATTGAACAAACAGATTCATCCCCGACTTTTAAATGACCAATCAATCTATCACCTTGTTTTTATTATTAATTTTTGATAAAAGTTAGGATTGGAAAGTAGATGAACGGTAATTTTAACTTCCTATAGAGATAACATATGAACTTATTTAATGGCGAAAAAATTGAGATCGATATTTTGAATCGTACGGAAGTCAAACTTTCGGATGACGAAATCAACAGTAAGTACATAGCTGGGGAGATAAGGATCGTGACTGAACAAGCACGTTACCCTTTAAACTCTATTTTAGGAATGGTTACAAGTGATAACTACAAAATAGACCCCGAATACCAAAGGCGCCATCGTTGGACTAACGAAAAAAGATCAAGTCTAATTGAGTCTTTGATTATGAATGTCCCCTTACCTCCAATTTTCTTATACGAGTATGAATACT
>NZ_JBFUHK010000290.1:0-907 GCF_056402435.1 Rahnella sp. P4_A8
TGGACCTTGGGACTTATCGTGGTTTGCGTCATCGTCGTGGTCTTCCAGTACGCGGTCAGCGTACCAAGACTAACGCACGTACCCGTAAGGGTCCGCGTAAACCGATCAAGAAATAATCGGGGTGATTGAATAAATGGCAAAGGCACCTGTTCGTACACGTAAACGTGTAAGAAAACAAGTCTCTGACGGCGTGGCTCATATCCATGCTTCTTTCAACAACACCATTGTTACCATTACCGATCGTCAGGGTAATGCTTTGGGTTGGGCAACAGCTGGTGGTTCCGGTTTCCGTGGTTCTCGTAAATCCACTCCGTTCGCAGCTCAGGTTGCAGCAGAGCGCTGCGCTGACGCAGTGAAAGAATACGGTATCAAGAATCTGGAAGTTATGGTTAAAGGACCTGGTCCTGGTCGTGAGTCTACTATCCGCGCATTAAACGCGGCTGGTTTCCGCATCACTAATATTACTGATGTGACTCCTATCCCTCATAACGGTTGTCGTCCGCCGAAAAAGCGTCGCGTATAACGCTGCTTTTAGGTTTGTTGGAGAGAGAAAATGGCAAGATATTTGGGTCCTAAGCTCAAGCTTAGCCGTCGTGAGGGCACAGATTTATTCCTTAAATCTGGCGTTCGCGCGATCGATACCAAGTGTAAAATCGAACAAGCTCCTGGTCAGCATGGTGCGCGTAAGCCGCGTCTGTCTGACTACGGTGTACAGTTACGTGAAAAGCAAAAAGTTCGCCGTACTTACGGTGTTCTGGAGCGTCAGTTCCGTAACTATTATAAAGAAGCAGCACGCCTGAAAGGCAACACTGGTGAAAACCTGTTGCAACTGCTTGAAGGTCGTTTGGACAACGTCATTTATCGTATGGGCTTCGGCGCTACTCGTGCGGAATCCCGCCAGTTAGTT
>NZ_JBFUHK010000291.1:0-904 GCF_056402435.1 Rahnella sp. P4_A8
ACCTTGCTGATGCATCGCGACCATGCATTGTTTCTGAGTATTAAAGGCATCAACGACTAAGTCTTCACATCCTCCGCCCAGATAACAAATAGTCAAAACAAGTGCGAACATAGCGCATCTCCATTTTTGTCATCCTGTTAAGCATAGAACCATTATGCCCCTGGCAACATCCGACGCGGTGCGTTTGCTGCTTATTTGTCCGTCTTTATCGGACGAAAAAATGTGAAGTGGCAGAAAAGAGAATTTCAGGAAAGGGCGTGATATCCTCGCGGCCATAATTTTTATGAATGACCATTATGGAAGGAGCAGCTCATGTCTGAGTCTTTGAACAGAGAACAGGAAATCGAATCCGATCTGGTTGCATGCCAGCTGGTAATTAAACAAATTCTGGATGTGATTGAAATTATTGCGCCAGCAGAAGTGCGCGAGAAGATGTCTCATCAGTTGAAAAGCATTGATTTCAGCAAGCATCCTGCCGGTGCAGATCCTGTGACGAAGCGCGCTATCGAGAAAGCAATCTCACTGATCGAGCTGAAATTTACCAGGCACGACAGCTGATAAATAATTGTCATGCCTGCATCCGCGGGCATGACAATAATGTAGTGCGGTAAAATATTTGTTTTATTTGTTGTCGACCACTTCATCCACCCGCTTGAAAATCGGGCAGTTTGCAACACCGATGACGCCACTGTCAGAGTGAATATATTGCGAACTTACAATTCCTCTGGCGGTTAAGTACTGGCATTTCAGTCCCAGTCCTGCGGCATTCTCACTGCTGCCTACCGTCACGCCATAACCCGAAAAAAGAAAAATCGCGTAAATGACGGCCAGCAGGATAACGGTTTTAATTATTCCCATTCTGTAACTCCCTAAACATCTCGTCCTGAACGATTCAGGATATTGA
>NZ_JBFUHK010000292.1:0-900 GCF_056402435.1 Rahnella sp. P4_A8
CATGATGGTCATGGGAACGTTAGTGACAGCTAACTGACCGGATTTTTCCACCTCACCGGTGACATAGACTTTCTGCGAGCGGAACGTCGCAACATTGACATCGACCTGCGGCGATTGAATATATTGGGTGAGCCTGGCGGTAATATCACGACGAATTTCAGAGGTCGTTTTGCCTGCCACGTTGACCATCCCTATGTAAGGGTAAAATATGGCACCTTCGGCGTTAACCCAGTTCCCGGCATCGCCGGCACTTCGATACTGACCGGCAGGTGTCGTCAGTTCAGGATGATCCCATACCGTAATTGTTAATATATCGCCGATGCCAACATAGTACTGGTACTTGTTAACACGTGAATCAAGGTCGCTATTGACTGTCGCAATGGCAGGGTGACGAACAAGTGACTCCACCAGTTTAGGCGTGATGGGATAAATATCGACCATTGCATTAATATCCTGATAAGGGCCGTTTTCTTCCACGACATTTTTACCCGAAGTACTTATACCGATACCAGGCGATAACGAACATCCACAAAGCGATACTACAAATATGATGAGTGGAATAGTAACAATCTTAACTTTCATAACGTTTTAACCGTTTATTTTCATGGGGAGTAGATTTAATGGTGTTGTTTTTAGCAAAATCTTCACAAGGAGTCTGGAGGGAATATTGTTACTCAATTTAGGGATCGATAAATATTGCGATAGCATTGAGTATTTTTTCACGCTACCGCCCATGGATGTTGTAGACATCCATTAGAATAATAAAATCACCAATAAGTCCTTTACAAAAAATTTAATATTAGCCAGTCTCCGCTTAAAAAAAGCAGAATTTAAACATATCTATAAATTAGTATAAATGMCGACGACAATAACAGATCGTTTATCGTCGTGTTTATTGTA
>NZ_JBFUHK010000293.1:0-891 GCF_056402435.1 Rahnella sp. P4_A8
GATGTCCCTCAGATATCCTGCCAGTGCTGCTGCGGCTGCTCCGGTAGCCGGATCTTCATAAATGCCACCGGCAGGAAAAGGATTACGGACATGAAAAAAGCGTGAATTCTCGGCAAAGATCAGACTGAATGTTGTATACCCTTCACGACGTGCCAGCTTCTCGCCCTTCGCCAAGTCATACGCCATGGCGTTAAGTGTTTCACGATCCCGTAATGCAAGAATAAGGTGATCGCCCCCACCATGCGCCACCGCTGGAGGGATGTTTGGATCGAGTTTGTCGTGGCTGAGGCCAAAAAGGCTGAGCGCATCTTGCAGTGCCTTGGATGTAGCGTGCTTGCTATGGGTTGGCGGTGATATAAAGGCGGCCCCCCACTCCCTTCCGGTGTAATATCCTTTAACCGTTATTTCAGCCCGGTTGAGGTGCAGAGCAAAATCGCCGTCTCCATGCTGACGAGCCAGAACTGCCCCCAGAGCGATGGTTGCATGGCCGCAGAAATCTACCTCCATAGCTGGCGCAAAATAGCGCACACGCCATCCAGTCCCTTCAGGGGCTGCAAAAACAGTTTCTGAATAYCCCAGTTCCGATGCCATTTTTTGCATAAAGGCTGCATCCGGTAAACGATCGCACAGCCCTACTCCGGCAGGATTGCCACCGGTGCTAAGGTATGAAAATGCTGCCACATGATGAATGTCCATTTAGTCACTCTTTTTGATACTAATTTACAGATTGCGGGAGAAATTTTCTCTATCCAGAAAAGCTGCCTGATGCGACGACGGCAAACAGTTCGCTGATTTCATCAGCCTTAACACTATTCATACCTGTCACAAGATCTCTTGAGTAAACATAAAATAAAAGTATGCACAAAGTACAGCACGTGTTTAGGTCAGCAT
>NZ_JBFUHK010000294.1:0-887 GCF_056402435.1 Rahnella sp. P4_A8
GTATAGATATTACTTAATGATAGGGAAATACTAATATGCATCCTAATTACCAGTCCTTTAAGTGTTTCAGTCAGATTTAAATGGGTAGCAGAATTACCGACCGTTAATTGTGTGGATAAAATTAATACACATTAAATTATGACTGAACGTAGAGTACGTGAATCAGCGGGGGAATATGGCACCTTCGTTGTACTGCTGGATTTTTTAACCAATTGATTTTTCATGATTAAAGTAAAAACTCTGTCCCATATTGCCTGAGTATCTGCCGTCATATTCCTCATCAACAATGGAAATGAAACTTTCCGCCAACGTTTTGAACTTGATAGTTAAAGCGTTTCATTCTCATTTGCAGCCAGATAAATAGCGTTGTAACTTTGAGGTTCCGCCACAACGATAAGGAAAGGAAAATGAAAGCTGCTGTTGTGAATAAAGACCACTCTGTGGACGTCGTGGAGAAGACTCTGCGTGACCTGGAACATGGTGAGGCACTTTTGGAAATGGAGTGCTGTGGTGTATGTCATACGGATTTGCATGTCAAAAACGGTGATTTCGGTGACAAAACCGGCGTAATCCTCGGGCACGAAGGGATCGGTATTGATGTTAATGATCAGCAACTGGAGTTTGCCGCCGACATGGGGGCTGACCTGACCATTAATATGCGGAAAGACGATGCAGCAAAAATTATTCAGGAGAAAGTCGGTGGCGCTCATGCTGCGGTGGTAACAGCAACGGCGAAATCCGCTTTTAACTCCGCAGTGGATGCGATGCGCGCCGGTGGTCGTATTGTCGCCGTGGGTTTACCGCCGGAATCTATGAGCCTGAATATTCCTCGTCTTGTGCTTGACGGCATTCAGGTCGTCGGTTCACTGGTCGGTACCCGTGAAGAT
>NZ_JBFUHK010000295.1:0-887 GCF_056402435.1 Rahnella sp. P4_A8
GTGATCAGCAAGCTGGACGGTAATAAAATTCTGCCATGGTTACTGGCGGGTTACGGCGTCAGTATGGTGACTTTGTTCTGTGTTGCCATGTTCACGGATGCCGGGCTGATTAGCCTGCTGATCCCTTTCTGTCTGATGGCTTTGGTGAATGGTGCAACCTACCCAATTGTTGTCGCAAATGCATTAATGCCGTTTCCTGCTAATACAGGCAAGGCGGCAGCATTGCAAAATACGCTGCAGCTCGGGCTGTGCTTCCTTGCCAGCTTGCTGGTTTCCGCATTTATTGTGCATCCGCTCATGGCGACAGTCACGATCATGCTGTCTACACTATTGTTGGTAGTTTTGGGCCGCTGGCTCTCTTTGCAGCATGAAAGCCCGCAAGACAATGGACAGGAATCAGAGCAGGAAGCTCAGACAAGGCATGCTAATTAATAGTGATAATACCCTGATGTAACAGTCACTTAACGGGCATTTTCATTCATCACGATTAACTATTGAGAATGCCTGCCAGCGAGCCTATACTCAACAAAACCAAATAAAATAGCACTTTTACAAAACTTTTATCACATACTTAAGCCAGACGCGCGGACAGTGTCACACTTATTTTTTTGTACTTTTTCAAGGATGATTTTCCTGCACGTCTTACGGCGCGCAGGCGTTCTTCTTAATTTCCTCTGTTGGTGTCGAATATCGGGCGAGGCGCTAGTCGTCTGTTCTCATAAAGACCTGCAAAAATAGCCTTTGCTTTTCCCGGCAGGTTAATAAGTCAGAAGAGAAAGTGATGGAGAAGCTATGAGTTCATCGTGTATAGAAGATCAAAGCATTCAGGACAATCAGTGGTACCGGATCGCCAGTGAAATGCTGGCGATGGCAGATATTCAGGTAAA
>NZ_JBFUHK010000296.1:0-868 GCF_056402435.1 Rahnella sp. P4_A8
TCTTGTGACTCTTTATCTTGGTTTTTAGCAGATGTAAATTCCACCACAACTTTCTGGCCTGCATTCAGCGTATTGGCGAAAACCAGTTTCATTGGCATATTCGCTGGTAATACTTGATTTTTAACATTTTGTAGGTAAACGAAAACATGGGGATCCCCAGTGTCCAGCACCGTCGGAAGACATATTAACTGCGTCGCTCCGCTACTATCGAGGCAGGCAGTTAGGGAGCCATTTGTGTCGACAGCTATCCGCGTAAAGTTACTTAACTCTGTCGGTGATACACCAAGGGTTAGCGCACCTTGCTCCCCATCTCTGAGCGGCAGCTTCACCACCCAAAGCTTAAAGCCTGCTGCTCTCAAAGGGTTAGGGACAGCCCGATCACGTGCAAAGAGCCTGATACCCATGATGGCGCCAAACTCCTGATTACTTCGGCCGTCAATACCCTGTGCAAAAGGCGTTGACGGATCTAACCTTGCCACCGCGCAGGCCGGTACTTGAGAGGTACAGCGTAATTTATCAACCACCTGAACCGGGACGGTACCCAGCAGATGCCCGCCTGCGGAAATATTCTCGTTTGATACACTGCCGTGCAGTTCGCTGCCACTTTCAAAGTGGTAAATAATAGGGCGCCCATTCTTAGCCCTATTTGGAACAACAGCAGAAATCACCCGCAGTCCAATAGAACCTGTATCAAGAATGACATTGGTTTCCGGACCATCACCAATGCGCAACCTAACATAATAAACACGATTTCCTGCCACCACTCTGGTCATTATAGGGATGGACAATCTGTAATTAAGCTGATTAGCCTTAGCGTTTTCGGAATAATCCGGCGTCGTTCCGACTTTGCTATTACTGGCGCTGACGC
>NZ_JBFUHK010000297.1:0-867 GCF_056402435.1 Rahnella sp. P4_A8
GGTCTGCACTGCTAGGCTCTGCAGATCCCGATGGGTGATTGTGTGCAAAGACCACTGCCGCCGCGTTGTGGCCTAAAGCACTTTTGATGATTTCCCGCGGATAAACAGAGGTGGCGTTGATGGTGCCCAATGACGTCGTTTCACTGGCAATGAGGCGGTGCTGAGTATCCAGATACAGCACCATAAACACCTCACGTTCGAGCTGCTCCAGTTGTAAACGCAGGTACTGCAGGGTCTCGGCGCTGGAATTAAAACTAACGGATTTCTGTTTCATCTGTTTTTCAAGCAAGGTCAGCGCCATCTGGATAACGCGCTGGTGGGTTTGATATTGCATGTGGAGAACTCCAATAAAAGAAAAGCCGCTATCCGGTGAGATAGCAGCCTTATCGGGATGACATTCAGTGAATTGAAAATAGATAAGAGAAGGATCAGGAGACCAGCTCCAGTATGTTTTCAGCCATAACCCAAAGGGCCCGGTTGAGCTTCACATCGCCATCAATACCTTTCACGGCGCGAGTATGGGCACGCTTGCCTTTGGTCGTTCGTCCCGACAGTCCACCTTTGATCAGGTTTTCCTGGATACGCTGATAGGTGGTCCAGAGATCGGTACTTTCATCCTGCAATCGGCGAGCACTAAGAATTTGTGATTCGGTCACTGGCTGATGCTCTTCGCCAAAGCGATAGGTTAACGCAGCTTTTGCCAGCGCCTGTTGTGCCGGTGGCGGTAACAGCAGAGATTGCATGGCGTCGCGTTTCTCCTCTACCCGATCAAATATCCCCAGTACTTCGTAGGCTCCTTCGATAACTCTCTCCACCACGTTGCCTTTATGGGGCACACGCACTTCCCCAAAACTCTCCCCGCAAATC
>NZ_JBFUHK010000298.1:0-866 GCF_056402435.1 Rahnella sp. P4_A8
GGTTTACCGCGATCAGCTTTTCCTGCAGTTCGCCAGCTTGTTTTTCGATGTGAGCCATCTTAAACCTCTTCCTTAGAACTGAAGGCCAGCTTCACGGGCAGCATCTGCCAGTGCCTGGACTCGACCATGATATTGGAAACCGGAACGGTCAAAGGATACTTTCGTAATCCCTTTTTCCAATGCGCGTTCTGCGATAGCTTTACCTACAGCAGTGGCAGCATCTTTGTTGCCGGTATACTTCAGTTGCTCAGTGATAGTTTTTTCTACAGTAGATGCAGCAACTATTACTTCAGAACCGTTTGGTGCGATAACCTGTGCGTAAATATGACGCGGGGTACGATGTACCACCAGACGAGTCGCACCCAATTCTTTGAGCTTGCGGCGTGCGCGGGTCGCACGACGGATACGAGCAGATTTCTTATCCATAGTGTTACCTTACTTCTTCTTAGCCTCTTTGGTACGCACGACTTCGTCGGCGTAACGGACACCCTTGCCTTTATAAGGCTCAGGACGACGGTAGGCACGTAAATCCGCAGCAACCTGACCGATAACCTGTTTATCAGCGCCTTTCAGCACGATTTCAGTTTGGGTCGGACATTCTGCAGTGATGCCTTCCGGCAGTTGATGATCGACCGGGTGAGAGAAGCCTAAGGCTAAATTCACCACGTTGCCTTTAACAGCAGCACGATAACCAACACCTACCAGTTGAAGCTTTTTAGTGAAGCCGTCGGTAACACCTACAACCATAGAGTTCAACAGTGCACGAGTGGTACCCGCTTGGGCCCAACCGTCTACAGCGCCTTCGCGTGGAGCGAAAGTCAGTGTATTTTCTTCCTGCTTAACTACAACAGCGTCATGGATAGTAC
>NZ_JBFUHK010000299.1:0-860 GCF_056402435.1 Rahnella sp. P4_A8
ACACGGATTACATCAAAAACACACTGGATGTTCCGTCGATTCATTTCGATTCTGCATGGGTGCCATACACTAATTTCCATCCGATTTATGACGGTAAAAGCGGAATGAGCGGCGAGCGCATTCCCGGAAAAGTCATTTACGAAACGCAATCAACGCACAAACTACTGGCAGCTTTCTCACAGGCATCGATGATTCACATTAAGGGTGATTACAACGAAAGTACCTTTAATGAAGCCTATATGATGCACACCACAACATCGCCAAATTACGGCATTGTGGCTTCTGCAGAAACTGCCGCGGCGATGTTGCGCGGTAACCCCGGACGGCGTCTCATTAACCGCTCGGTTGAACGCGCGCTGCATTTCCGTAAGGAGATACAGCGGTTGCGGGAAGAAACCGAGGGCTGGTTCTTTGATATCTGGCAGCCTGAATATATTGATGAAGCCGAGTGCTGGCCGCTGAATCCCGATCAAAACTGGCACGGTTTTGCCAACGCCGATACCGATCATATGTATCTTGATCCGATCAAAGTGACGATCCTGACACCCGGAATGGATGAAACGGGTAAGCTGGAAGAACAGGGGATCCCGGCGGCGTTAGTGGCGAAATTCCTCGATGAGCGCGGCGTGGTGGTAGAAAAAACCGGTCCGTACAATCTGCTTTTCCTGTTCAGTATCGGCATTGATAAAACCAAATCCATGAGTCTGATGCGCGGCCTGACTGATTTTAAGCGCAGTTATGATCTCAATTTGCGGGTCAAGAATATGCTGCCTGATCTGTATGCGGAAGATCCTGATTTTTATCGCAATATGCGGATTCAGGATCTGGCGCAGGGGATCCACAAACTGATCGTTCGTCAC
>NZ_JBFUHK010000300.1:0-859 GCF_056402435.1 Rahnella sp. P4_A8
ATATTCACCAGATTGTTGGTCACGTTGTGGATCAGCGATTTCAGTTCCCCGCGAGAAATGAAATGTTCCGGCTGTCGCAGCAAGGCACTGTGTTTAACTTCAAAAACTTTCATGGCGTTCTCCTGTGAATTCAAAATTTATAAACGTCCCTGGACCGGCATTTCAGCGGTATTTTCACGGGTCAGCTTTTCGGGAGGCGGGTTATTGCGATGCAGATAACCGATGTTGTTATTGCCCCACAGAGATTCGTATTTCATTCCTGTCAGCATTTCGACCGTAGCCCGGTCTTCCGGCGTAATTTGCTCCGGTACGATACGGTTAGCATCACGCATTTTCTGCGTTTCGCGGGTCAGCACACCGTGCGTTTTCTGATTAAGACGGAAGAACAGGGAGATGGTGAAACCGATACTGAGCATCAGCAATGACCCGATCACCAGTACACCAAGAATGGTATGACCGACTGCCGGAACCTGCTGACTTTGCCCGGAAACGAACCCGGCAAGTTGCAAGATAATCCCTACCAGCATCACCGCACCGGCCTGTGATGCTTTGCGGGTCAGCGTCATCACGCCGGCGAAAATCCCTTCGCGGCGCTGACCGGTAATGGTTTCATCAACGTCAGCGATATAGGTGTAGATATTCCACGGCACGTAGTTGATCCCGCCACGGCCAAGACCGGCCAGCGCGGAAATCAGCAGCAGTAATGACATCGAATCATTCATACCGGTGTAATACAGCACGCCGTACGAGATAGCGGCCAGCCCSAACAGGGAAACAGCCAGACGATAAGATGGTGCAGGACCAAAGCGGATACACAGCGGGATCATGCCAATTACCGCCACGAATTGCAGGATGGCCA
>NZ_JBFUHK010000301.1:0-859 GCF_056402435.1 Rahnella sp. P4_A8
ACATTGTATTGCCCTGCGATGTAGGTGAAGATGCCAGCATCGAGGCGCTTATTCTCAGGCTTGCCAAAGTATGGCCGAATTTTGACGGTCTGGTGCACGCCATCGCATTCGCCCCCAGTGAACAGCTGGACGGAGACTATGTCAGCGTCGTCACCCGTGAAGGTTTCGCCACGGCCCATGACATCACCTCCTATAGTTTTGTTGCACTGGCTAAAGCTTGCCGCCCCATGCTGAACCTGAATTCCTCACTAGTCACCCTGACATATCTCGGTTCCGAACGCGCCATCACTAATTATAATGTCATGGGGCTCGCCAAGGCATCTCTGGAAGCCAATACACGGTATATGGCGAATGCCATGGGGCCACAGGGAATACGGGTCAACGCCATTTCCGCAGGGCCGATTCGCACGCTGGCTGCTTCTGGCATCAAAAATTTTAAGATGATGTTAGCCCACTATGAATCGATTACCCCAATTCGGCGCACTGTGACTATTGAAGATGTAGGCAAAACTGCCGCATTTCTATGTTCTGATTTATCTTCGGGGATCACCGGAGAGGTGATCCATGTTGATGGGGGTTTCAGTATTGCCTTAATAAACTAAATTCAATTATGACTTCTGAAAATAAAGATCTATCAAGTGTTTTTTAGCATACTTATTTTATTTTGTAGTGGCATAGTGAATTTGGCCACCTGAACAGAGGTGATATCATCGCCTCATAGTCAAAAACAGGTGACATTATGTCCGGACGTAACAGACGTAACAGACGTAATTTTAGCCCAGATTTAGTAATGGAGTGGCCCAGCTTAATTTATTTGACGATAATGCTCTACGAACAAACAGCGTAGCTTTAATGGAGG
>NZ_JBFUHK010000302.1:0-858 GCF_056402435.1 Rahnella sp. P4_A8
GAACCGTGACACCCTCAACAAAATTATCCTCAAGGAAGTCACACTGAAACAAGCTGAAGATAAAGGCGATGTGAAGGTAACCGGCAACGGTGCGAAGCTGGATGAAATGCTGGGTTATATGGATAAATTTGAGTTCTGGTTCAATATCGTCACGCCATAAATAAAACCCCTGCGGTGTTTCTACCACAGCCGCAGGGGAATTCAATTCAGGTGATCTTATGCGTCGGATATTCACACTATTACCCTTACTTTTCCCCTTCGTTTCGGGTTACGTCCTGGCGGCCGAAGAACATACGCCGGACGCTGCGCAGGCGAATAACCCGCTGGCCAATATGACTGCATTCAATATGCAGAATTATTATATCGGCGACCTCAGCGGAACCGATAAAGATGCCAACCAGTTCTGGTTCCGTTATGCCCAGCCATTTTCGCTGGGTGAAAGTCACTGGCTACTGCGCGGCTCTTTACCTGTAAACACATACCCTTCACCTCCCTCTGGCGGCCATAAAACCGGCACAGGTGATCTTAATCTTTTCGCGTCATGGTTGATTGATACCGGCAATCCTGCTGTCAGCTTTGGCTTTGGACCGCAAATCACTGCCCCTACTGCAAGCGATGATTCATTGGGCACAGAGAAATGGTCAGCGGGTTTGGTCAACGTGTTATTTGATGCGAGTTCACCAAAATTTCAATACGGCTACCTTGCGTCATGGCAGCACAGTTTCGCCGGAAAAGACGATCGCAACGATGTTCATCTCGGGACATTCCAGCCATTTCTCTTTTACCAGTTAGGGGGCGGGACTTATCTTCGCGCAGCACCTATATGGGTTTATAACTTCCAGAATGACAGTTATAGCG
>NZ_JBFUHK010000303.1:0-849 GCF_056402435.1 Rahnella sp. P4_A8
GCGCCACGCCACGATGGTCGTAGCCCTGATGCACACGATAAGAAATGGCACGGTCATTAAATAAGGAAGCGTAAACATGTTTCACGGCGGTCAGTACAGCATCAAATCCCTGAACATTCAGGAAGGTTTCCTGCTGTCCGGCAAATGATGCGTCCGGCATGTCTTCGGCAGTTGCGGAAGAACGCACAGCGAATGACGCATCAGGCTCACCGTCGGAAAGCTGCTGATAGGCCTCGCGGATGGATTTCTCAAGTTCAGGCTGGAATGGCGTCTCAATGATCCACTCGCGGATTTGCATGCCCGCCTGAGTTAATTGCCCGATATCGTCAACATCCGTTTTATCCAGCAACTCATGAATACGGTGGTTGACACCGCTCTGATCGAGAAAATCATTGAATGCCAGAGAAGTCGTTGCAAAACCATTTGGAACTGAAACACCCAGATCAGACAAATTGGTGATCATTTCCCCGAGGGATGCGTTCTTGCCCCCGACTTTATCAACGTCCTTCATACCCAGTTCGTTGTACCAGATAACATTGCGTAAATCGGGATCGAGATGAGCCATGAAACAATCCTTTCTTATTTATTTACAGTAAAAGTCAGTAGGCGTGCAAACCGGTTGTCTAGTCATTGTCAGCGACGCTTTTTCTGTCATTTAACAACGCTGTCATTTTGAGATTAGCATAATGATCCATAAGAGATGGACAGGTGAATCGATCCAGCAAATCAAACTATTTTTGTTTAGGAAAATTCCACAGCAGCAAAATTACTCACGCGATGGAAATCAACAATATTCCTTATGAATCATGGAGAAGTTGCCTTTAGTTTCGAAACTAAATTAATGCTAAC
>NZ_JBFUHK010000304.1:0-849 GCF_056402435.1 Rahnella sp. P4_A8
TTCGTAATTGGATATAAGTCGCCAGAGCTAATAAATTGATCTTCGATAAGAATTCCATCGATATAAATTACTGGAAAAGCTGAACAAGAGGTTGATAGTTTCCTTCCAAAATCATTTAGATGATCATTATATGATTTATCTGGTGTTCCAAGGTCTGGGTCTATGGCGACAGGCTCAATTTCAAAAAGCGGTATAAACTTTGATTTAACATATTGACTTAACTGACTTATTGCTGAAAACTCTGCGCGTTTAGTCTTTAAAATTGGCACATAAGATATTTCTACCATGTACTTCTCCTATAAGAAAAAAGACTGAAATTATTCATCTTAAAATTTTCGTAGTTTGCTAATTTTTTTGAATAGCCGACAGTTATGATGTCAGTTTATTATCTATGTCCTTTGTGATTTTTATTGTCAATATGTAATTTTTGTTTTCGTGCTATTTAACAAAATTTGATTTTCTCTGGGGGGATATTTCCTGAACTTCTTGATAACTTTAGCTTACATTGCATTTGACATTGCGGTGAATAGAGTGGTTCTCTCATGGAGCTTTTTTAACATCTCGGCAATCTTCTTAAAAGGATTAATGAGTTATTAACAAGTCCCATTCTTTACATGAGTCCGTTGATTAAAACAGTGAGTGTTGAATAGGGTCAACTTTGGCAAAACACTGGCTGCCAGCTTGAGTCAGAGCTAATACACCTAAACACAACGCCATAAGCACCACGATACGGGGCGCACTCATTGAGCCTCCAATCCCTAAAAAATGCAACCACGGCATACCAATACACGAGAATGAATATAAAAAATTGGGTTTGCGCGCAATGCTATCCCCGCCACGCCTACCCGC
>NZ_JBFUHK010000305.1:0-837 GCF_056402435.1 Rahnella sp. P4_A8
GCACAACACATACTCGTTACGTGGCGCAAAAATTCGCGACCCCCTCGCCTGGTCAAAATACATTAACGATGCAATTAACCGCTGGGGTGATAAAGCAGAAATCATCATGGCACAGCACCACTGGCCGACGTGGGGTAAAGATAACGTTGTCAGCCTGATGAAAAGTCAGCGCGATATGTATCGCTATATCAATGATCAGACGTTGCGCCTGGCGAATACCGGCCTGACACGTGATGAAATAGCCGCAAACTTTAAACTCCCGGACGGTCTGGCTAAAACCTGGGCAAGTCGTGGTTATTACGGTTCTGTCAGCCACGATGTAAAAGCGACCTATGTGCTTTATCTCGGCTGGTTTGACGGCAACCCGGCAACATTAGATGAACTGCCACCTGAGGAGGCGGCGAAGAAGTTTGTCGATTATATGGGGGGTGCCGATAACATCCTGAAAAAGGCCAAAGAGGATTACGATCAAGGGAATTACCGGTGGGTAGCACAGGTGGTGAGTAAAGTTGTCTTTGCTGACCCGAAAAATGAGGCTGCGCGTAACCTCGAAGCTGATGCACTGGAACAACTGGGCTATCAGGCCGAATCAGGACCATGGCGTAATTTCTATCTCACTGGCGCGCAGGAATTACGTAATGGCGTGCAGAAACTGCCAACGCCGAATACGGCAAGCGCGGATACGGTAAAAGCCATGTCGCCTGAAATGTTCTTCGACTATCTGGGTGTGCATATCAATGGCGAGAAAGCGGCGAATGCGAAAGCGGTGTTTAACGTTGATCTGGGCAGTGACGGCGGCAAGTACAAGCTGGAACTGGAAAACGGTGTGCTCAATCA
>NZ_JBFUHK010000306.1:0-836 GCF_056402435.1 Rahnella sp. P4_A8
CCATGCAACCGACCTCTTAATATCGTTACCGGCGTTCTCAGTTCATGAGCGATAGCCGCATTCCATGATTTTCTGTCAGCGTCCATGACTTGCAATCTTTCAGCCATCAGGTTGAAATCACTGACAAGATTATTTATCTCTAAAAGATGACTTCTTTTGGTGATCGCGCGTGCACTCAAATCGCCATGCGTGATTCGTTGCAGGCTCAGGGCAACGGTATTTAAGGGAGAAAGAATGCGCGTTGATAATTTTAATGCGAAGAATACAGCAATGGTAAAGCTCAGGAGTGAAGCTATAGCAATCCATACCCAGTCAATGAATGTCATGGCCTCATCATTGGCAGATGAGGCATAGCTCGGCAGGCTATAGACAACCGCGTAGAAAATATAGGTCCCCAATACTGAGATAAGAATGATACATAGTGTGAGTCCCAGCATAAAAAAAAGGATCTGCCTGCTCAGGTCATTTTTTCTTTTCATTTTTCACTTCCAATCCGGTATCCAATGCCGCGTATACTTTCCGGAACATTATCCAATCCAATCCTTTCCAGTTTCTTTCTTAATTTGCTTATATGGCTATCAATGGTTCTGTCAAGTTTATCCCCTTCAGGCAGGCAAGCATCCATTAATTCTTCCCGGGAAAATACTCTTCTTGGGTGTCTGGCCATATATGTCAATAACCTGAACTCCGAGGTGGTTAAAACCGGACTGTAGACAGCCCCATCAATGAGTACTTCCACACAGAACTCCTCAGGGTAAATAGTGATGAACCTCGTTCTAATTGGACTTTTCCCCTGTGGCTCCGGAGATTTTACCCTTCGCAAAACAGCTTCTATC
>NZ_JBFUHK010000307.1:0-832 GCF_056402435.1 Rahnella sp. P4_A8
AATGCCCTCAGGAACCCTGACGGCTATGGTTACTCGCCGGGCATTTTCCGGCGGTGACAGCGTCTGATCTGTTTTGCCATAACAGGCGGAAAGCAAAAATACTGTCGGCAGCAACAGGGCTGTTTTATTTAGAAAATTCAACTTCTTCCTCCCTGAAGGTAACTTCATAATGACTTCGTTATTTCATGGATAGCAGTTTTTCGTAATTAGGATAAATATACGGAATTTTTTCGGTACTCCCATCAGGATAAATCGCTGAAAAATCTCTATCCTCTTTTTGTTCAGGCGGAATGAGCGTAACAACTTTTGTTAAATGAATATTCGGTTCAATAAATATTTTCTGCGTATCATGGAGCTTATATCGCCTTCTCCATTTTTCATATCCTGTTTCACCGCCAAAAAACTCCAGGCTAATATCATTCTCATCCAGATGAGTCACCACCGGAAAAAAGTCCGTTTTTAAATGAAGATTACCCCTGGCTTCCTTCGCTTTACCGGTACCATAACCATCGCTAAATCCATAATCATCAAAATCGAAGATATAATTAGTAGCGAAAACCTCTTTTCCTTTAACGAGAGGATTGCCATCAGCAATCTTAAAGCTGACTTTAATGGAATTAAGCTGCCACTGACATGGCCCGCCGCCATCAATGGCAATCCGCTGCTGTCTGATATCACTGTTTACCTGCGGGTTGAATGCCTGCATAAAACCGTTATATCCGCGAATTTCATAGGCTTCATTATTCGAGTTATAGCTTTTAGTCTTGCACCGTTCAGAACGGTAAAGCATTTGCAATGGCAACAGTGTAATGCCCTCAGGACCCCTGACGGC
>NZ_JBFUHK010000308.1:0-830 GCF_056402435.1 Rahnella sp. P4_A8
ACGACGATGGGGAACCCTGATGCGGATATTGCACAAACCCCCAGCAACGTGTTCATATTTTGTGGTGCTATGGCGTGCCCAGGTAATAGAAAAGCAGACAGAAAAAATGCGACCGTTGTGATGAGGTACATTATTGATGACTGCAATGAAGTGAATCCCGCTCGCTGCCTGTCATCAGGAAACTGAATGCTCACCGCCGAGGAGGAAACCAGACGACTGTAAGATGCACCGAGAAATAAAATAATAAATAGCGCCGGATGCGAATAGCCCATAACAGGTATTAGCAAAGCGAGTAAAAAAACGAAAGTTGACCCTGTAGCAAGACTCACAGCAGAAAAATGCGGAGTTAACGCGCCTGTCATTTTTGTTGACAGGTATCCTGCAACGCCCCCGGCGAAAAATAACCCTGGCAGCAGGTATTGAGAGGCCCCCAGTTGCTGGGTCATTAATGGTACCAGAACAGGAATGACCAGCATCGGGCTAAACTGTACCAGCGCATTACTGGAAGCGAACAGTAAAGTATTAACGTCGATAGGCATTGCGTGGGGTGTGTCGAAAGAGACTGGATCCTTAGGGATGATGGAAACAATCAGTGGCAATGCCAACAAACACAGCGTACTGATTAACCACAAAGCGACATGCCAGCCGTAATGAGCACACACAAATAGTATCGTGGGCGTTCCGACAATGCTTACCATCGAAAAAGATGCAATGACCGTCGCCAACATTTTTCCTCGCAAGTTAGCCGGGGCGAGATTTATCAATATACTGATACCCACCCCCATTGTTGTGCCTCCTACCAGTCCTGCGCTGAATCGTAATGCAAGCAG
>NZ_JBFUHK010000309.1:0-828 GCF_056402435.1 Rahnella sp. P4_A8
ACACAAGACAAAACAATGCTGTGAGATAAAAAATCAATATTTTTCATAATCTTATAATTAATTTTTTGATTTTTAACGTGTCATTAAATAGCATGGGATGAGAGTAATAAAATGAATGCCTGCCATAAAAATTTTAACAAAAGGAAATTAAATGTAACTAAAGGTAAGAAAACTGACAAAATCTTACCTTTGGGCGTATAACTATTTTGTACCTTTCACTCAAAAGAAAACGTGTGACTGAAGAAAAGACTTACCATGATGTTGCTGGAGTTTTTTACTTCTATTTCATTTTCTTTATGAAATAGTTATATATATGTTGGTAATGAGAATTCTTCAGCTTCACTTTTTTCGGCAAGTGTCAGTATCACTGCTAAGAAATTTTCTGGTGGAGACCAAATTATTAGCAGAATAATCATAACCGTTACGAGGGTAAAAAAATGATAAAAGAACTTTCTCAATCTCAATTAGCTTTAGTTGCAGGCGGGAATGCTAACTCCAATTATGAAGGAGGGCATGGCGGCGGTAACTTACATGACCATCATGACCAAGCATCCTGGAGTCATCTTGCGGGAAGAGCTCCTACCAATATATATGGAGGTACTACAGAATGCGCTACAGGCGTTTTTGGAGCACTGGCTAAAGGCTTTCCTAATGCGGTTAAAATGGGCTTCGGTGTGGCTAAAAATGCAAGTAAATGCCTGTCTGATAATGGCGGTCGGGGCAGTTTTGGCGGAGACGCTAATGCCAACAGCGTCAATGGTCAATGCCACTGGTAATCAACTGGTAATCACGTCCAAATAGTTTACATTACGCTAAGCTACCCTGAAG
>NZ_JBFUHK010000310.1:0-823 GCF_056402435.1 Rahnella sp. P4_A8
AGCATGCCATTTCCGACGCCACGTTTTACACCTAGCGTAAGAAGTATGGCGGTATGGAGGTGCCTGAGGTTAAGCGCCTGAAGTCGCTTGAGGAAGAGAACACCAGACTCAAGAATCTGCTTGCCGAAGCCATGCTGGATAAGGAGGCGCTACAGGTGGCTCTTGGGCGAAAGTACTGACGACAGACCAGAAGCGGGAAGCTGTGGTGTTGATGTGTGATGCGACCGGTCTGTCGCAACGTCGAGCCTGCAGTTGTTCCTGTCGACCTGCCGCTATGACGCTCATCGTTCAGTTGCTGATGCGCATTTATCAGGGCGCAACACTGAGTGACCCTACCCCAAAATCCTGYTCCATTCAGAAACAGAATTCCGGCATGATAAWSACTCCCCTGAACRGAGGWKGTGCCGATGAAAAAGTCACGATTYACCGAAGRGCASRTTGTYTTTGCMCYGAAGCGGGAGAAAWGRGTACGCYGGTACCGTCGGTAAACCTATATGGTTATTGCTACTCGTGACTTTTTCGCTGTTAATGWACACCGACTGCTCATAGCAACTTCCGCTGTTTGCTCACAACGGACCTAAGTTTAGGAAAGGTCCGTTGTGAGCAAACAGCGGAAGTTCGTAATTGTTCTCATTGGTGAGGGTGTAGTACTAAATTACCGAGTGTTTATCAACGGGGAACACGTCAACCGTAAGTGGTGTACGGAATGATCCGGCTGTCCGTTAATGGTTTTGCTTACTTTCGTAGGCACTGTTGCAAATAGTCGGTGGTGGTAGACTTATCGTCCCCTTTTACTGAAGGAGCAGGACATGAACCCATTCAA
>NZ_JBFUHK010000311.1:0-818 GCF_056402435.1 Rahnella sp. P4_A8
GTGTCCCGGCAGTGGTCGATGGTCGTCACTCTGTGTTGTACAAGGAGAAGTATGACGAACAGAAAGATGAGTGGATAATGCGACTGGAGTGATACAGCATGGCGAACGGGATGATGTTCGCCATGCCGCTTGCGTTCACTCAGCGTTTTCAACCAACGAAATACCCCGTCCGGCAAAAAAGCGGGCGAAGACTTTCACCGGTAACGTGACATCCTGTTGTGTGGAAATATCATGACCGGAAGGATTATGAAAGGTCACAAACTCCCTGTCGGCACGCGTCACCAGCACCAGATGCCCGCCTTTACGCGGCGGAACAGTCTCCGGAATACGAACCGACGGATGCACCGAGGCAATGAAGAACCGGTGATCTACCATTTGCGCAGCAATATCCTCTGCAGCAATTCCCACTTTAACTACTGCGGTCATCCCCAACTCCTGGCGAACATACTCAACAAAAGGTGCATAAATCAACCCCTTAATGTTGTCGCCATCACGAACATACGCGCCATATGGCAGACTGCGCTGAGTCAGATTAAGAACAGGCACCACTTTTCCGGAAACCGCCGCCAGCACCATTTTCAGGCAACACATCCCACAAACATGGTTTGCCCACTCAATAAATTCCTGCTGGGTTGATGCGCCAGACTGGGCCCATAGTTTGATATCACTCAGTTCGAGTTCACCGGCAATAATTCCGGCAGCACAGTCAGGGTCTTCCCACTGGCTGAAATAAGGTATTCCTGAAAGGGTTGCAAAAGCGCGTTGATTTACTGAATTCACTGACATGACATATTCCTGAACGGCAGATCGACAACATC
>NZ_JBFUHK010000312.1:0-816 GCF_056402435.1 Rahnella sp. P4_A8
CTATAGCTGGGTTAGAAAAAAACAATAACGGCATTTATGATATTGAAATAAAAGCCACGTTGATTGAATTAGAAAGTCTTAAAAAAGGGTTAGATCAATTTAAAAATATTGATCATGGGAATTTAGACTCCAACACCGTGGACGATATCTATAACAGTTCCTTTACTCTTTTCAACAGTGCTGTATTCCCCATGTATGAATCAGCAGCAGTGAAAAATACAAGTCTGTTCGCGTCTTTAAAAAATGATAAATATCTTCCGCTTAGACGTAACTTTAGTGCAGCCATAGAAAAATATAATGACAAAATTACCTCTCTTAACGCTGAAGCGAATCACAGAATTACCCAGTGGGTTGCATGGTGCCAATATATACTTATAGGTGCTATGGCCCTCAGCGTTGTCATTATGCTTTTGAGCGATCGTTATCTGGCAAACTTTCTTGTTAAACCATTAAACAAAGTGAAAGCTCACCTTGAATCATTGGCAACCGGCATACTTGATAGCAAAATTGCTTTCCAGGGTAAAAACTGCGTTGGACAATTAATACCTTATATCAACAAGATGCAAGATAACTGGGCAAAAACAGTATACGACATCCGAAACAGCGCCGATTCAATTTATAAAGGCTCCAGTGAAATCTCCACCGGGAATACCGACCTTTCCTCCAGGACGGAAGAACAGGCATCTGCACTTGAAGAGACAGCCGCAAGCATGGAACAACTGAGTTCAACCGTTCGACATAATGCAGATAATGCGAGTCAGGCCAGCACACTGGCAGAACAGGCAACTCAGGAGGCAAACCAAGGCGGTGTTATTG
>NZ_JBFUHK010000313.1:0-809 GCF_056402435.1 Rahnella sp. P4_A8
TTATTGGGATAGAGGAAACCATCTGTGGTGATCAGCTCTACTGAGCGATGCTCTGGCCAACGGCTTAATAATGCCTGGAGGACGCGGGCTGTCGTACTTTTACCTACCGCTACACTCCCAGCAATTCCAATGATATAAGGAATTTTCTGTCCATCTGTACCGAGGAACTGCTCAAGCACGGCTTGTCGGCGCAGGTTGGAACTGATGTAAAAATTGAGAAGGCGTGAAAGTGGCAGATAGATCTGCGCGACTTCCTCGAGGGATAAATCCTCGTTTATGCCTTTCAGGTTCACCACTTCAGCCTCTTTGAGCGTGAGTGGTACTGAATCACGTAAGGCTGCCCACTGCGTACGATCAAACTGCAGATAAGGAGTTGCCAAAGATGGGTCTCTTTTTTTCATAAGTTAAAGTCTGCCTGTTAGCGCAGGTCAGGAAAGGCGATCACGCCAACTCCAGACAGTAAACCAGCAGCATATTATAGACACCTTAATTTTTGAGGGAGATCTTTTTCTTATAACTTATCGATTTCTTTGATTGAGTTTAAAAATTTTTGAGAAACTTATGCAAGTGAGGAAAGTCTGTGAAAGTGCGATGAAATACTCACCGCACTTTCACAGACTAAAAGAGGGGGTGAGAGGCGCAGGTGAAGGGCGGTAGTTGTTTGTAATAGACTACTTCATTTTTTCTGCTGTAACGGGCTGAGTCTTGCCTGAGTGTCGCACAGCGATAACCCTGAGCCCGATAGAAAGCTTCGGCGTCCGAACCTGACTGCATATCTGAAGACAGAACGGAGCAACGCAGGTTCTGTG
>NZ_JBFUHK010000314.1:0-803 GCF_056402435.1 Rahnella sp. P4_A8
CTTTAGAATGGCTCATTAGCGGTAAAGGGGTGCCTTTTGAGAATTCGAATATAGATGTATTGAAAGTCCCTAAAGTCAGACTTATGGAAAATAAAATATTTGATGCTGGATATTATTTCTTCGACAAAGCATTTATCTCTAATGAGCTTAAAGAACCTTTAGTAGTTATAGATAGTGAAACTGAGACAACATACATTTCTGAAAAGAATAATAGAAGCGTCACTGATGGGATTTGGTTGCTCGAAGTAGAAGGAGATATAAGCATTAGAAATTTAACAAAATTACCTGGTGGCAGAATCAGAATTTCTAAGAACAATACCCAGTTTGATTGCGAATATTCAGATGTCAAACTACTTGCCTTATTAAAATACACTTTCAAGAAAATATGAGGTCAAAGTGTCACAGCCCAACAATAATATTAATTTAGAAAAAAAGTCTATTTCTGAAAAAGTTGTTGAATTACTCATTTTCGTCGATAATGAGAATCCTTTATGCAAAACCGAATCCTCATTTAATTCATTGTTACAATCGAATTCCGATATAACCATAGCTAACAAAAGTAGCTTAAAATACAAAAACTTTACTTTTAAATATATACTGAAATCAGACACCATTGATAAAAAAAATGAAAAAGGAAAATTTTTTAATATCAAAATAATTTTAGATGATATCACAGATGAAAAAATTGAGTGCTTTTCAGAGCTAATTAGGCAGTTGAAAAGTATTTTCACTACGGTGTTGAACCAATTACCTCAAACTCTGTGGGATGATATTAGTTACTATTATTCAATTCAAGCTTATCC
>NZ_JBFUHK010000315.1:0-795 GCF_056402435.1 Rahnella sp. P4_A8
TTTTTACCCTGTGCGGCCCATTCATCGACACTTTCTGCCATCGGAGTTGACGGTGTAATAGGATAAATCGCGGTAACTTTTTACCCTGTGCGGCCCATTCATCGACACTTTCTGCCATCGGAGTTGACGGTGTAATAGGATAAATCGCGGTAACATCCGTGAAGGCATAAGACACATAGGCTGCCGCCGTATTCCCGTCCATGGTTTTCATTTTTCTCGGCATGACTCACTCTCCAGCTTGATGTTGCTCAATTCAAGGTTTGGAAAGGAACAAGCATGGGACATGCCATACGGGATATTTACATTAATGCATTGAATTAAATGAAGTAATTTTGGGTGTCTATCAGGAGGGTTTGTCGGAATTGAACGTTTCGCCACACATTTCTTAGCAACTTGTCGCTACACTGACATTATCCGCTCCGATTTAGGAACTTATCCACCCAGGTTTTCAGACTGTAGTAAAGCTGATGTCTTTTTATGCCTGAAATTCAGCCCGGCAAAATATGGCCAGTACGGTTTTTCTCAACGGGGTTTTAGAAATCCAGCTCAAGTGCAAAACACAGGTAGGACATCAGCGGCGCGCAATGCCTGAACTGCTGTGCGCAAAAATCCATAACATCCGGCTTGCACAGATCCTCAAACGCAATGCTTTTAACCGAGATAAAATCTTTGCGTTTTGATTCCGCTAACAACAGAATCTGTTGCTAACATTACTGAAGATCCTCAGAGGTATCGCTTCAACGTATACCTTTCAGATCGTGGTTTGATGTTGCGTGAAAGGCTTGATGTAGAAGG
>NZ_JBFUHK010000316.1:0-793 GCF_056402435.1 Rahnella sp. P4_A8
ATATTAGCTGAGAGTCTATCAATGCTAGACTTATTTTCATTGATTCCGTAATGAATGTTCTCAAATCTTTTTAGAAAAGGAGAAAGCAGATATTTGGCTATTTTTTTCATTTTTGAGCCCTTTAGAATTTAGATATCGACTAATTTAAAAACATCTAATAGGATATCACAATAGAAAGAAGCATCATTAGTTTTTTTAAGATAACTCCTAGAAATGCAAACAGATACCGATTTCACTGATATCGAACTGGTGGGGAATGGAGAAGAGAAGTACTCATAACTGATCGGCGGCAGCGCACGTAAAAAAGCCCGCGACAGGCGGGCATAAACATCAGTTTTTACATATGAAATTTGTTCGGGTAGAGCAATTTAAAGATAGCGTGATAATCAGATTCCAATCAATCAGATAACCGCCCATTCATGGCCGTGTTCGCTTGATGGGATTGGAGATAGTGTTTGAACGTAAAAAAGCCCTCGCGAGGAGGGCCAGTGAATCATCACAAAAATTTAGTTCGGAACGGGAGTGTTACTCCTTTGTTGAGGATAGCTCATAAAGTAGATTTAGCTTAAGAAATGTAGTTTGTAGTTAAAAAAAACCCGCGTTAACGGCGGGTTATCAGAAGATAGGCACTCATAGCGCCTTGGCAGGCTTGCTGCTCTTGTGTCAGCTATTCTTATTTTAGATGAATTTTGAATAAAGTTTATAAGCGGTAGATACTTTACAAAAAATCTCCGGTTAACATGACTAATATCATTTTTTTGTTAGTCGGAGTTACTATGCAAGGTGTTGATTC
>NZ_JBFUHK010000317.1:0-787 GCF_056402435.1 Rahnella sp. P4_A8
GCTCTGGAACTTATTCACCTTGATACTCCCATTAAGCTGGTGATGGAGAAAACCGGCATTTCTCGGGCAACTTACTTTCGGTTGAAAAGTCATCAGCGCCGTTCCTGATGGTCAGACGCTACAAATGAAAATTTTTCAGGTTCCTGCCTCGGAAGCTCTAAACATCTTCACATAAATAACCGGGGACATAATGGATAATTATAATCAGTTGCTTGCATTTATATGGGCGTATGAATACGGGAATTTTTCTGCCGCCGCGCGGGCAAACGGATTGACGCCTTCAGCAATGAGTAAACTCATCAGCCGGCTGGAGGCGAGATTACAGGTAAGGCTCTTTCATCGCGGGACGAGAACGTTAACGCTGACCGAAGAGGGGCACGTTTATCTTAACAGTGCCCGGGCAGTCGTTGACGCAATGTCGGAGGCTGATTCACTGGCAGAAGATATGCCATCACGCATCAGCGGGCAGCTGAAAATCCGTACCATGACCACCTTCGCCCGTTATCATATCCTTCCATGGTTGTCCGCGTTTATTGACGCCTACCCCGACCTCGACGTTGATATTGAAACGGGGCCGGTTTACCGGGATGACTTTGATAAAGGGCTGGATCTCGCCATTTATGGTGGTGTACTTGCGAGTTCTTCCCGTATCGCCCGTCGTATCGGTGAGAGTCAGTGGATTACCTGCGCTTCGCCGGCCTACATCACCAGGTACGGGATACCCTCCCATCCCCGTGAGTTGATGGAGCATCGTTGTTTCCACTTTAATTTCGATAGCCACTGGAAC
>NZ_JBFUHK010000318.1:0-786 GCF_056402435.1 Rahnella sp. P4_A8
ATCCATGAAAGCACGCGAAGTCGTTCGCGTAAAACTGGCTGATAAATACCGCGCTAAACGCGAGGAATTGAAAGCTATTATCTCTGGTGTGAACTCATCCGACGAAGATCGTTGGGATGCAGTTCTTAAGCTGCAGTCTCTGCCGCGTGATTCCAGCCCGTCTCGTCAGCGTAACCGCTGCCGTCAAACTGGTCGTCCGCATGCTTTCCTGCGGAAGTTCGGGTTGAGCCGTATTAAGGTCCGTGAAGCCGCTATGCGCGGTGAAATTCCGGGTCTTAAGAAGGCTAGCTGGTAATTGTCACCAATTGAATCACGGGAGTAAAGACAGATGAGCATGCAAGATCCGATCGCGGATATGCTGACCCGTATCCGTAACGGTCAAGCCGCGAACAAAGTTGCGGTCACCATGCCTTCCTCCAAGCTGAAAGTGGCTATTGCCAACGTGCTGAAGGAAGAAGGCTACATTGAAGAATTTAAAATCGAAGGCGACGCTAAGCCTGAACTGGAATTAGTACTGAAGTACTTCCAGGGCAAGGCAGTGGTAGAAAGCATTCAACGTATCAGCCGTCCAGGCCTGCGCATCTACAAGAAAAAAGATGAGCTGCCAAAAGTTATGGCCGGTATGGGTATCGCTGTTATTTCTACCTCTAAAGGTGTTATGACCGATCGTGCAGCTCGCCAGGCTGGTCTTGGTGGCGAGATTATCTGCTACGTAGCTTAATTGGGAGGAAAGAATGTCTCGTGTTGCAAAAGCACCCGTCGTCATTCCTGCCGGCGTAGAGGTAA
>NZ_JBFUHK010000319.1:0-777 GCF_056402435.1 Rahnella sp. P4_A8
GCGCGGTAAAGTAAAAAATGTACTGTCTTCTGGCAAAGTCATTGTTGAAGGTATCAACCTGGTTAAGAAACATCAGAAGCCTGTACCGGCCCTGAACCAACCAGGCGGCATCGTTGAAAAAGAAGCTGCAATTCCGGTTTCTAACGTTGCTCTCTTCAACACGGCTACTGGTAAGGCGGACCGTGTAGGCTTTAGATTTGAAGATGSCAAAAAAGTCCGTTTCTTCAAATCTAACAGCGTAACTATCAAGTAATTTGGAGTAGTACGATGGCGAAACTGCATGATTACTACAAAGACGATGTCGTAAAAAAACTCATGGCTGAGTTTGGTTACAATTCTGTCATGCAAGTCCCTCGGGTCGAGAAGATCACCCTGAACATGGGTGTTGGTGAAGCGATCGCTGACAAGAAACTGCTGGATAACGCAGCAGCTGACCTGGCAGCAATCTCCGGTCAAAAACCGTTGATCACCAAAGCACGCAAATCAGTTGCAGGCTTCAAAATTCGTCAGGGCTATCCGATCGGCTGTAAAGTAACCCTCCGCGGCGAACGCATGTGGGAGTTCTTTGAGCGTCTGGTCTCCATTGCTGTTCCACGTATTCGTGACTTCCGCGGCTTGTCTGCTAAGTCTTTCGATGGTCGTGGTAACTACAGCATGGGCGTGCGTGAACAGATCATCTTCCCGGAAATCGATTATGATAAAGTCGATCGCGTTCGTGGTTTAGATATTACTATCACCACTACTGCGAAATCCGATGATGAAGGCCGTGCATTGCTG
>NZ_JBFUHK010000320.1:0-775 GCF_056402435.1 Rahnella sp. P4_A8
GGCTTACCCCGGGACGTTTTAAGCTGGGATATTGCTGGCTATCAATCAGTTAGCTCTTTTACCTCGTAGTCCGGCAGAGAATATTGACGAATAAATTCATTAAGCGTTTGGCTATTGGGGAGCGCGGTCAGGGCACCTTTCTGGGTGGTCGCCAGTGCACCACAGGCACTGGCCTGAGTCATGGCCTCTTTGATTTGGTCAAGGTTCTTCGGCATGCCAACTCTTGCGATGTATGCAAGCAAGCCACTCAGGAACGCATCCCCTGCTCCCGTGGTATCGATATTATCGACGATGTAGCCATTAAAATGAATGACCATGTCATCATGGAGAATCATGGCACCTTGCGCACCATAGGTCACAACTTTTAGATATGCTGGCAGCGTCTTAAGAAAATTCAGTGCCAGGCTAAAATCATGCGTATCTGCCAACCAGTACCACTCTTCTTCAGAGAATTTCAGGATGTCAGCCTGTCGCGCGAAATGGTGTACAGCGTCGCGCATATMCTGCTTATCACTCCACATKTGCTCACGTAAATTCACATCGAAACTCCGCAAACCGCCACTCTGCTTTATTATCTTAATCGCCGTAACTAGCGTACTCCGACAGGCTTCAGCGACCAGCGCCAGCGAACAGAAATGCAATATTCCTTCGCTTAGATCTGGAAGATCATCTGGTGTTAAAAACTGATCTGCAGACGGATTCGTCAGAAAGGTAAACCCGCGCTCTCCGCTATTATTTAGAGAAACCAACACCGTACTTGTTCTGTGATGAGGAT
>NZ_JBFUHK010000321.1:0-769 GCF_056402435.1 Rahnella sp. P4_A8
GAGTTATTCCGATCGCGGTTTGAGAGGGTGATGACCGATGAGCAATAAACTTCAGGGGCTGGTTTGGGATGCATGCGCGCCGGCTGGCTTATCTATTTCGCAGGTGGCAATCATGTCTCGGCTTGCTGATTACAGCAACGACGACGGTATTAGTTGGCCTTCGATCCCGCGTATTGCCCGTCAGGTAGGCGCCAAAAGTCCGAACACAGTTCGCAGTGCATTGAAGGTTCTCGAGGCTGGCGGCTGGCTAAAAGTGCAGGAACGTAAAACCAAAGGGCGCAACACAAGCAATATTTACCGCCTAAACGTGGGAAAGCTGATTCAGGCAGCAGCAGAAGCAAATTCCAATGATACCCCTTCAAATTTTGAAGCATCAGATTCTGAGGTATCAAAAATTGAAGCCTCAAAATCTGAGGGTTCAAATAACAACGCGGTAACTGCAATTAGCCCTTCAAATTTTGAAGCCGATCCACAAGTAACTACAACACCTGATCCACAAGGTAATAAAACCCTTAGTCCGGCCGCTTCGCAGCCAGACGACAACACTGATGAAAATTTTCTGTCTCTTCATCCCGAAGCGGTTGTGTTCAATGCCAAAAAACGCAAGTGGGGCAGCGCTGATGACCTGACCGCAGCCGAATGGATTTGGGGAAAAATCATCCGCATGTACGAACAGGCTGCTGAATGCGACGGCGAGATTGCCCGACCGAAAGAACCGGACATGACGCTTTGGGCAAATGAAGTCCGCCTGATGTGTACTGCCGACGGG
>NZ_JBFUHK010000322.1:0-769 GCF_056402435.1 Rahnella sp. P4_A8
ATTTTATAGTGGTCTGCACTGGTGGGAAGTTCTGATTGCCGTTCCAAAAAAAAATGCAAAGTCATGCAACAAGAATGCAAATCTCTATGCGTAAAGCAAAGGCTTCATCAGAGAGGTGCATGCTAATCTTGAGTGGGACTAACATTCTCCTACTTCATGAAAATTATCAACTTGCAATCGTATTTCAAAGAATTAGATCATAATAATATTTTATGTTTGGCATTGACGGGAAATAAAAAATAATTTAAAAAAACTTATCAAACTAGTGGGGAAAGATAAAATGACGGATCAGGTTGATGCTATTTTATTCGATTTAGACAACACACTCATAAACACTCAAGCCCTAAAGAACTATAGAGAAAATAGTTTGCGAGGCGATTTTACACAAGGACTTCTAGATTTAACAAAGATCTATCCAAAGACAAGAAGCATTCTGGACAGTCTCGCGCAAAGGAACATTCCATTAGGGGTAGTCACTAACTCTCCAAAAAGATACGCACTAAAACTGTTAGAACACTATGATCTGACTAATTATTTTAAAGTTATAATTACCTATGATGACGTTAAAAATGGCGGAGCAAAACCCTCTCCTATAGGTATTAATCTAGCATTAGCTCAACTGGGGCTAAGCTCTAAAAACAATATTCTTTTTATTGGTGATGAAGAAAATGATGTAAAGGCTTCATATGCTGCAGGAGTCAAACCTATTGCCCCAGCTTGGGCATCAAAGGAATTCATTGGGCAAGTACCTGCTGCGATGTTAAGCACC
>NZ_JBFUHK010000323.1:0-766 GCF_056402435.1 Rahnella sp. P4_A8
GCGCAGATATAGTTGTTCACAGTGATTATTCAGGACCGCAATTCAGTACTGGAGATCAAGATATATACGATTATGCTCAAGTWTATGCCCAATATTTACATAACCAAAACCAGACCCCGCCGCCAAATCCAAGCTCATACTATAAATTTGGCAGTGCAGAGGTTTGGAGAAGAATTGGGCAGAATCACCATATTACTAAGGTTGTCGATCAGCTCGCCAATTTGTACGGGCTTTAAGTCTTGCTCGCACCTCATCACGTAATTGGTCTTTTTCTAAGATTTCAGATAGTTTTGACCATAAAAACTTACGTGGCTTACTTTGTAAGCCACGTTCAAGCCCATTTGCAGCCAAAATACACAACATTTCTTCTTTCCACAGGAGCATAGAAAGGGCAWTTTTATCGACAGCAGGGTTCATTCGACTAGCCCGAGTAGTGTTTAAATGAACGGCTTTTCTTGTTCCTTCCGTTGCTATCTTGATCCCCCACCACTCAGGGACGATCTTGATAGCTGCATGAGCATGGCACTCTGATACAACAAGTGTGACTTTATCCATTACTGATGAATAAAATTCAACCTGAGAAGGCAAGCGTACAAGATTATCACTTTTACTCTTGAGCTCATAACCATGCATTAATCCATTGATAACAGTTATGTCTGCACGACTAGCCCCTAAATTCATTACGAACTCATCAATAATAAGAGTGTCAGGATCCTTATGATGTTCCTTAAGAATTTTTGAGTGAACAGCTCGTCTAACGTCAATG
>NZ_JBFUHK010000324.1:0-760 GCF_056402435.1 Rahnella sp. P4_A8
ACTGGCATGCAGAGGCAAAACATCCTCTCTGGCACGGACTGACACTCAATGCCGTCGATGGCGTAGTCTGGCATACGCAGGACACGCCTGAAAATGCAGAGGCCTTCGGTAAGGCTTCGAACCAGCACGGCGAACGCGGATATCCTCAGGTCCGCATGGTCTGCCTGATGGAACTGAGCAGTCACCTGTTGCGGGCCAGTGTGATGGACAGTTACGACGTGAACGAGATGCGCCTGGCGGCAMAGCTSGCAGMCAGCGCGCCGGATAACAGTATTACGCTGTTYGATAAGGGTTTTTACTCTTTAGGCCTGCTACATRACTGGCATAATGCGGGCGAAAATCGCCACTGGCTGACGCCGCTGAAAAAGAACACGCAGTACGAGGTGGTGTGTAAGCYCGGCAAACAGGACGAGCTGATACGGCTGAAAACGTCACCGCAGGCCAGAAAACAGTGGGAAGGACTGCCGGAAGAAATGACCGTGCGGCTTATCCGCCGGAAGGTCAATGGCGTTGAACGGCAGGTTCTGACGTCAATGACGGATGCRATGCGTTATCCGGCCGCCAGCGTGGCGGAGCTTTATAAGCATCGCTGGGAAATCGAGTTAGGATACCGGGAGRCKAAGCAGTTTTTACTGGGGAACCGGTGGGCGCTGAGAAGCAAACTGCCGGAAATGGTCAGGCAGGAACTGTGGGGTATCCTGCTGAGTTATAACCTTATTCGTTACCAGATGATCAAGATGGCGTTCAGCCTGAAGGGAGA
>NZ_JBFUHK010000325.1:0-758 GCF_056402435.1 Rahnella sp. P4_A8
GCTTGGCCATTTTTTCCATTTTCTGGCGAATACGCTGACGTTTCAACGGAGACAAGTAATCCACGAATAATTTACCTACCAGATGATCCATTTCATGCTGGATACAAATTGCCAGCAGATCATCGGCTTCGAGCTCGAAGGTTTTACCGTCACGGTCAAGCGCGCGGATTTTTACTTTTTCAGCACGCGGCACCAGCGCCCGTTGATCAGGGATCGACAGACAGCCTTCTTCAATCCCGGTTTCGCCGCTCTTTTCCAGCAATTCAGGGTTGATGAGAACCAGACGCTCGTCGCGGTTTTCAGAGACATCAATCACGATGATACGCTGATGAATATCGACCTGAGTTGCAGCAAGGCCAATGCCTTCCTCTGCATACATGGTTTCAAACATATCATCCACGATCTGCTGGATTTCAGCGTTAACTTCTTTGACCGGTTTTGCCGTTATGCGAAGCCGCTCGTCTGGGAAATGTAATATCTGTAATACGGACATATTTTTCTGGATCTTTATTCAATTGATTGAAGATATATAGACTCTATTCTAGACATTTCCTGCCCAGATTGACAGCATCCTCTGCCAATTGTATCAGTCGCTGAAAGGCCTTGAGAAGGGAATGGATAATGACATTACAGGAAGCATGGATACGTTTGTCGGTGGTAAAACGCCTCGATCCTCATCACGCTATGGGGATCATTCAGACCTTATTCTGCCGGGGCATTTATTCGTCCTCAGAATTAGCAAACAGTGGACTTCTCCC
>NZ_JBFUHK010000326.1:0-749 GCF_056402435.1 Rahnella sp. P4_A8
CTCCTGAGCGGTGTCGATTACATCAGCCATTGTTATGCCTCCGCTTCACTTTGGATTCGGTTAGCTTCAATGCGGAGTGCTTCAGCAGCCTCAATTCCTGTCATTTCACGTTTGAGAATGAAACTGGCAATCGCTTCCAGGCGGCCGGCAAACACCACCGCTCGATTAGCGCGTTCTTCATTACGAGCTGTGTCGAGCATTAACGACAAATCCAGAACTGAGGTGTAATCGCGTTCTGGTGAAGCTAAATTAATACCCATAACTGGCAAACCAACAATATTCTGACGGGTGTTATCAATCATATTTTTCATATAAGAACTCCTGTTTTGGGCAAAAGAATGCCCGGCGGGTTGACGCCAATTAGTTTGAGTACGGGTTAGTGTTTAATATTTATCTTGCAATCATCATCACTGATAAATTTCGGCATTGATTCAGTTAATCCAAGCAAAGAATTTAGCGCCGCAACTACTTGATGCCTTTCCGTCGGAGTTAATTCAGCAAACTTCATCTCAAGATGGCGACGAGATAAGCCAGCATGAAAACAGATTGTTCTACGCATATGCTGCGGCTGAGTATCAAATGTTTCCTGCGCTACGTTCTTTCTGAATTCAAACATCTCTTTAATTCTGGAAAGATGTTTCTTGCCTATTTGAATATGTTCTTCATTGACTAAAGACATAATTACCTCAACTAAACAGACGCTTTAAAAGCGGTTTTGAATTTCTCACGGCCTGCGGGGCAGTGGTTTG
>NZ_JBFUHK010000327.1:0-741 GCF_056402435.1 Rahnella sp. P4_A8
GACAGCTGAACAGCAGGTCGCTGAAGTTGCACAGAAAGTAGCTAAAGAGAAATACGGTCTTGATGTTGAGCTGGTGACTTTCAATGATTATGTATTGCCTAACGAAGCGCTGAGCAAAGGTGATATCGATGTTAACGCCTTCCAGCATAAACCTTATCTTGATCAGCAGATCAAAGATCGCGGTTACAAACTGGTCCCGGTGGGTAACACGTTCGTTTACCCAATCGCCGGTTACTCTAAGAAAATCAAATCTATTGATGAGCTGAAAGATGGCGACCAGGTTGCGCTGCCAAACGACCCGACTAATCTCGGCCGTTCTCTGCTGCTGCTGCAAAAACAAGGTCTGATCAAACTGAAAGACGGTGTTGGTCTGTTACCGACAGTTCTGGATGTGACTGAGAACCCTAAAAATCTGAAACTGGTCGAACTCGAAGCACCACAACTGCCACGTTCACTGGATGATGCGAAAATCGCTCTGGCCGTAATCAACACCACTTACGCCAGCCAGATCAACCTGACGCCAGAGAAAGACGGTATCTTCGTAGAAGATAAAGAATCTCCATACGTGAACCTGATCGTTGCACGTGAAGATAACAAAGATGCTGAAAACGTGAAGAAATTCGTTCAGGCTTACCAGTCTGATGAAGTGAACGCTGCAGCGAATAAAATCTTCAACGGTGGCGCAGTGAAAGGTTGGTAATTGCCCGAAATCAGGAACCCTACATTTTTCCTGAGTATTCG
>NZ_JBFUHK010000328.1:0-731 GCF_056402435.1 Rahnella sp. P4_A8
CGTCATGGTACTACCTGCTCGGCTGTCATTGCTGTATCTCTTGCTGGTAGTGTGGGCCTTTTCCACTGACCTGTTATGGCCTACTCAACAGCGGCGTATTGTGGAGATCTCGACAGCGGAAACGCGTGGAATTTCGCTGGCATTAACCAGCGCTTTTATGTTCTGCGGCATTGGTTTTGGATCGGCGGTGGCATCATGGCTTTATCCACTGTCGGGCTTTTACGGAGTAATGATAAGCTCAGTACTGTTTCTGCTGCTGGCATTGGCCAGCCTGTGGACTTCTGAGCGGTTACGGGCCCGCTCCGCGGAGTATCAGACGGTCCGCCTGTCATAAAGGAGTTGCGATGCACCGTATAGGATTAATCATTGCCGATCATTTTCAAATGCTGGCGCTGTCTACGCTGACGGTATTTGAGTTTGCCAATCTGGTGGCTGATCGCCCATTTTACCAACCTCTGGTCTACTCCGAACACGGCGGAACCGTACGTTCTTCTTCGGGCATTGGCGTGGATTCGGCGAAGTTGAGCGCGGAAACGCAGGTTGATACCTGGCTAGTGGCAGGCGTCCTTTCACCCATGAAGGAACCCGCAAGCCCTGGTGTGGTTCATTTTCTGCAAACCACCGCCCGCCAGACACGCCGGATTGCCGGGATCTGTACCGGTGCATTTGTGCTGGCACAGGCCGGACTGCTGGAGCAAAAACGTGCCACCACGCACTGGGCGCACTCACAA
>NZ_JBFUHK010000329.1:0-721 GCF_056402435.1 Rahnella sp. P4_A8
GCTTAACGCTAGTCGCTGGTGATCGAGTTACCTCTTTAATCACTGCATTTCTGCGTTTTTCAAATAGTGTGCCGGGTATATTGATAAAAATTTTGGCGTCGGTGGAGGTCTTGGGCAGGAACCCAAAACTTTCCCTGCTATTTAGCACAGTAACAGCGATTGTTGAGCAACAAATCATTGTGAGTATGAATGTAATGACAATAAACATTCCTGTCTTCAATGATAGCTTTGGCCGATGCCCTTTATTCCAGATGGCATGCATGTATTGGATCATTCCCTTGTGCTTTCGTTATTCCAGTGGGTTACTTATTAGGCTATATTATACGCAGAAAAACATTGATTCACATTAATACATGTTCAATACGAATGAGGTTGTGTTTCTTGATTTTCAGATTTATTCCTCTTTCGGTTTTTTATTTAAAAACATTCATTGAATGTATAAATGGTTATGGGTATTGGTATGTACCGCGATTACTTTAATTTTGTCACGCTTCCCTTTTTGGAAGGTAATTATTTCAATAATATACGTTTGTTGGCCGCTCAGGATTTTATTCTGCAGAAGTTGAGTCAGGGAGGTATCGCGATAATCGGTGGTAACAAAGGTGTTGGTAAAACGCGACTGGCGCACGAGATTGCCAGAAAAAGTCAATGCCGGGTATTGAATTTAAGTGCAGCGTCTTTGAATGGCGCAGACAGTGAAAGCCTTGGACAATTACTAGCC
>NZ_JBFUHK010000330.1:0-721 GCF_056402435.1 Rahnella sp. P4_A8
ATGTAAAACATCTACATTGATGGATTTTATCAATTTAGTTGTATTTATTAATTCACAAGCAAACTTTACTGGATTTACTGACTGAGCAGAAATTGATGAATTATGGCAAATAAACCCCATCTTAACAAGTTTGGAGAGTAACAATTGATCGACAAAATTAGTTATAATATGAATTTGATAGCCGGCTTCTTGTGCACATAAAGCTCGCTCAATCCAATGTAAATCGAAATACCAATCAGAATTTATGAAATAACATATTTTTCTCATCTCTCATTTACCATCAATGACGCTTACCAGATCTAGAGAAAACACCATCGATTATGCCTCTTATGATATATTTAAGATAACAATTTTTATTATCTTGTTTAGATACATTTAAAAAAGCTTTTATAATTCGTAACACTATCCCGACAGATGAATATGGCCCGTTGGACTTGAAGTATTTCTTAGAAAGCACAAGGTTACGAATGAGATAATAAATCTTCCAAACAGGAGTTATTGAACTCCCGGTGATGCTAATATCATGAATGAAAATTAATTTTGGTATATAGAGTAATTTATGACCATTAAGGACCAGATGATGAGAAAAATAAACATCATCATAATACAAGAAAAGATCGTCATGTATATATCTCGATGTAGAACTCAAAACATCTGCACGTATTATCGTACCTACGAAAGAAAGAGTTACACATGACTCAACTCTCTCGTTATCAGGAAT
>NZ_JBFUHK010000331.1:0-718 GCF_056402435.1 Rahnella sp. P4_A8
GATCCGGTGCCAGTGAGTCCGGATAGCTCAGCGGCCAGCCGACGGTAAACTGGCTGGAGAAATGTGCGTTACTGCTCGATAAACCCACCGCCCCGCCCCATAAGGTGCCGGACGCATTGGTGTCGTGATTGCTGCGTTGCAGGTAGCCGCCGTCGAGGGCCGTCACGGCGCTGATCTGGCCGAGCACCGGCAGCGTGAACAGTTGGGTATCCAGCTCATTACGCCAGTAGCCGCCGTTGTCGCCGGAGATGTATTGCTCTTTGAACCCCCGCACCGAGCTTTCGCCACCAATCGTCAGGCGTTCGCTGCCGTAAAGACGGTCATCGCCCCACTGGCCGTAGGCGCTGGTCAGCCAGGTAATGCGTTGCGTGACAGGCCGGTAATAGCTGGTGGACAGCGTCCATTTAGAGAACTCCGCACGCGGGGCATCCGGATTTTTATCTTCATCGCTTTCGCCGCCAAACCACGGCACGCCACGGCTGAACGCCGGGTTAAGCGTGGCGTATCCGCCCCAGAGTTTCTGGCTGTGATTGATACCGGCGGTCCAGCTGGTCAGGCTGCGGGTGCTGCTTTCCAGCGGGGCATCGTTGAGATAATTTCGGTTGAGGCGGTGCGTCAGCCCGAGGCTGGCGGCGGTTTTCATGTCGCCGTTGCGAAACAGTACGCGGGAAAGCGTGAAGCGGTGCGCCTGGCTGTCGCCGGTGGAGCGCCACAGATA
>NZ_JBFUHK010000332.1:0-713 GCF_056402435.1 Rahnella sp. P4_A8
GTCTGTTGCTGCACAGGACGGTATATCTGTTCTGTAGTTTGTTGCCGTTTGCACTGGTGGTGGATTTGCACTACATGACGTTGCTGGTGTCAGGTTTTATTTCTTATAGTTTTTTGTCGCTTGATACGCTGGCGGAAGAGCTGGAAATGCCTTTTGGTCTGGCCAATAACCACCTGCCTCTGGATGCCATGTGCACCAACGTAGAGATTAACCTGCGTGAGATGAACAACCAGACGCAACTGCCGGATACCCCGATGCCGGATCCGCGCTTCCGTCTGACGTAGAGGTGATCGTGCGCACAAATTGGCTAATTATTAATCAGTGCAATGGCAAAATTCTTAATGTTCATGAAGCTGTCATAATTTAGAAACAAAAGTGAAATAGGATGTAGGAGCTAAAACAATCCCTTCCGATATCACGAGGTCGTTATGTCAGTTATTCAGGCCAAATCATTGCACGAAGCTGAAGATCTGCTTAATTCCGGTATGGTGAAAAAAGTCGAGCTGGCTTTTAATATTAACAGTGATGAGTTTTTCAAACTTGCGCTGGAATGTGGTGACCGTGGTGCGAAAATTACCAAGGGTAAAAATTTCTTTATCATCACACTTAAAAAATGGGTTATTCCGTCGAATGACCAGACTGCAACAAAAAGCAACGTTCTGATGTAATTGCTTTTTGCATCTCCATAACCCTGTCATAAGACAGCGTTATGG
>NZ_JBFUHK010000333.1:0-711 GCF_056402435.1 Rahnella sp. P4_A8
CTTTCTGGTGTGAACGGCTTCGCCTTATGATTTTCCAGTGATATCCCGTGGCGTTCTGCCACCATTTTTGCCATGTGATCAGCCCTTTGTCCGTTAAGCGCAGATAAGCCTGCTGACTGTATATTTTTTTCAGGCAGACATTGTTTCATCAAGGCTTCGGCAATCGGTGAGCGACATATATTCCCCACGCACACCACCAGGATAGAATTAAATATCACCTTTTCTTACCAGTTTCGAATATAACGGGCAGTTTCGGTCAGATCATGAACCCCGGTAATGGTTGGCAATAATTGTCCGATAATACGGTTCCATTTAGCCAGCGGAGCTGTCGTCACATAAACAATATCGTAAGGCTCAAGCTGGAATTCGGTTCCCAGCACCAGTGCCGTAGCATCGCTTGCATTCAACTGGTAGATGTTCGCTATTTTCTTTTTAGCATCCCCTTTCAGGGTTCTGATGACAAATACCCCTGTGGCATCCGACGTTAACGGATCCATGCCTTCGGCATTAGAGAGGGCTTCGGTCAGTGTCATGCCGCTACGATCCATGCGAAGTGTCGTTTGCTTTTTCACTTCGCCCATCACGAACACTTTCAGCTCGTCGTTTCTCGGGACATAAAGGATATCTCCCGGCTCAAGCAAACGGTTCTGCCGCATATCTCCATGCTTCATTAAAGACTGCAGTGAAATGAGAGATTTCTCGCCATTATGC
>NZ_JBFUHK010000334.1:0-709 GCF_056402435.1 Rahnella sp. P4_A8
GGAGTGGGTTGCAAAAGAAGTAGGTAGCTTAACCTTCGGGAGGGCGCTTACCACTTTGTGATTCATGACTGGGGTGAAGTCGTAACAAGGTAACCGTAGGGGAACCTGCGGTTGGATCACCTCCTTACCTCAAGATACGCATTGTGCAGTGTCCACACAGATTGTCTGATGAAATTAATGAGCAAGAGCACCTGTTGATGCGGTAAGGGTAACCTTACGCTGATGCGAAAAGTGCCAAACCACTGTGTGGTCTGGTACGGAATTTTCGTGTCCCCATCGTCTAGAGGCCTAGGACACTGCCCTTTCACGGCTGTAACAGGGGTTCGAATCCCCTTGGGGACGCCACTCCGATAATGTGTGAAAGACATTATCAATGAATATCTTAAAGATGACTCTAACGAGTCGTGTTTAAGATATTGCTCTTTAACAATCTGGAACAAGCTGAAAATTGAAAGTTTACAGCTGAACATCACTCTCCGTAGCAGTACTGAGTGGTGGATTAGTCTGTAACAGAGTCTCTCAAATAATCGCAGCGCGATGGTGGAAACACCTTCGGGTTGTGAGGTTAAGCGACTAAGCGTACACGGTGGATGCCTAGGYAGTCAGAGGCGATGAAGGGCGTGCTAATCTGCGAAAAGCGTCGGTAAGGTGATATGAACCGTTATACCCGACGATACCCGAATGGGGAAACCCAGTGTGTTTCGACACA
>NZ_JBFUHK010000335.1:0-700 GCF_056402435.1 Rahnella sp. P4_A8
CTATGTAGGATCCGAAGAAGCGATACGAGGTATTCAGGGGATCAACACCGTACAACTAATTATTACGGCGCTGGCATCAGGTCTCACTGTCGGGTTTTACACAGGAAGGGCATTACGCATCTATCTAAGATATCGTGAGTTTTTAACAACCTCAGTGGAGTCATAGCCGATGAAAACTTCCGGGGATGAAATATCTCCTCCTTATTTGCAAATGCTAACATCAATAGTTAGGTTACACGACGGCGGTATAACAGCCAAAATTGCTAATATTCAGCAATATCTTCATCATTACAGCAATGAAGTCATTCTGATGGAGTCTTTAAATCAGCTTGCTGTTAATAGCACCCGTATTGTACAAGGCGTGAACTCTTATTCTGGAAGATTTCTTCCGGCGATAATGAGTGATATTTGTGTAATACCTGTTTTAACAATTAATTATTTATACAGTGAAGCGAAAAAAATACATAATGGTGCCCAGGTTAAAGTATATGCCATCGGTCATGGTGGCGAAAAAAATTCGCTGGGTTGTATTACTGTTATGAGAATAAATAAATGAATGTCATTATTCCCTGGCTTTTATATCCATGGTTCACAGACTGGTTTCAAAGTAAAACAATAGCACTACTAATAACCATAGTGATAATTTTATTGTTGTGCTTTAAGCATCTCCGCGAAGGATATATTATAGACTGGTCTGTCC
>NZ_JBFUHK010000336.1:0-698 GCF_056402435.1 Rahnella sp. P4_A8
GAGCGGTGAAGATGATGTCGTATTCTCTGATTCTTCTGATTTCGCCGCTAACATCGAATTCGCAGAAGCGCTGGCACCCGCAACGCCACGAGCTGCAGCAACAGAAGAAATGCGGATTGTCGAAACGCCGGACGCAAAAACTATCGCTGAACTGACAGAACAGTTCCAGGTTCCGGTTGAGAAAACGGTGAAAACTCTGATGGTTCATGCAACAGCGGAAAGCGGTCATAAACTGGTTGGTTTGCTGGTTCGTGGTGATCATGAGCTGAACGAAATCAAAGCCGAGAAGCTGTCACAAGTTGCTGCACCACTAACATTTGCAACGGAAGCGGAGATTCGTGAAATCGTCGCGGCTGGCCCGGGTTCACTCGGTCCGGTTAATCTGCCAATGCCAATCGTCGCGGATCGTACTGTTGCTGCAATGAGCGATTTCAGCGCAGGCGCTAACATCGACGGTAAACACTATTTCGGAATTAACTGGGATCGCGATGCTGCGCTGCCAGAAGTAGCCGATATCCGTAATGTGGTAGCCGGTGATCCAAGCCCTGATGGTCAGGGAACGCTGGTCATTAAACGCGGTATCGAAGTCGGTCATATCTTCCAGCTGGGAACCAAATATTCCGAAGCGATGAATGCTACCGTTCAGGGCGAAGATGGCCGTAACCAGTTGATGACCATGGGTTGTTACGGTATTGGTG
>NZ_JBFUHK010000337.1:0-690 GCF_056402435.1 Rahnella sp. P4_A8
GAAATTGAAAATATTTTAAGGAAGTTGATTACTAAATTTATGTTAATTAACATTGGCACTGGATGGACAGTGAACTCGATCCCAGACGATTTTAAATCATCAAAGAAATCGAGTGCTGGTTCGAATACTTCAAAACCATCAAATCATAATCTTCTTTATGATGCTGATTTCATTCAGCTTTCCAATTTTCTATTTGACGAATATCGTGAAATTGATGTGCCGGATTTAATTTCAAAACTCAAATCCATAGGAACCGAAGGCACAAATGAAAATACAATTGAAGAAATTAAAAAATTCATACCCAAATCAAACTGGCAAAAACACTTTCAAGAGCACATTAACTGTGAGGCTGAGTTTCTAAAAAAAAGATGGCTGCGCCTATACGATCTCAGATGTAAAATCGCACACAATAATACATTTACAAAAACAGACCTCGCCGAAACACTTACTATCGTAAATGAGATCAAGCCCACATTAATTGATGCAACAAATAAATTAGATGTTATAAAAATATCAGAAAATGAAAAAGAGAAGTTAACAGACGAATTAAATCTACTTGATAGCGATAACATCTCTAAACTATCTAACAGAACTACCATTGAACTAAATGATAGTCCTCAAGATGTATTATTCATGTACTATTCATCAATAGTTTTACACTTGAAAGCAATAGGTAGCGCACTTGGAGTC
>NZ_JBFUHK010000338.1:0-686 GCF_056402435.1 Rahnella sp. P4_A8
AAGTATAAATGCTCACAACCGCATAGTGCGTGCCTGCTTTAATTTTGTGGTCAGTGTCTCTGATAATGTCCGGTCGGGATAATTTTTGTTCAACTAACCTTTCCGTTTTGATTCGTTTATAGCAGCCATTTTGATCTTCGTATGTATCAAGTAACAAATCACCGCCGTCTTCTTCTACTCTTAACGTTGCATAATCTGCACCTTTGTAATCTTCCACTTTTGGTGGGCCAAAAATTAAAGTTGAACAGCCAGAGACAAGGCTGCAGAGCATGATGCTAAAGATGATTTTTTTCATTCGGGACGCAATAAAATTCATGATTTAATGGGTAACGTACCTATCGGCACAATCCTCAATTGTCTTGATTTTTTCTCTGATAAAACAAGGCACGTAATTTTATAAGGATGTAAAAATGAAATTGTATCATTTTACGGGCGTTGCACTATTGCACAGCATTTTGACGTCGGAAGGAATAAATAAAGGCTATTTCCACTTGAGTGATGGAAAGATGCTTTACGGTCATAGCTGGTACACTTCCTACCCATTGCCCTATGGCCACGGTTTAGTAGACGGCACAGAAGTACTCACTGAAAGCGATAAAGAATTTTTGATAAAAGCCGCCGGTGGCGATGCTCATGGCCCTGTCAGAGGCGTCCATAACAAAAGACTTATTCGCCTGACAGTAGAC
>NZ_JBFUHK010000339.1:0-684 GCF_056402435.1 Rahnella sp. P4_A8
CGGAGAGTTAAAGAAATAGACTTTCCCCTTACTCCTGTTGAAAACCACGTTGAGCATTGCGTCACTTACATTGTCATCTGTCAGCCCAAAGCTCATGACCATTCCTGAAGAGGGAATATCCACCGTTGCGGACAACTCTCCACGCTTGGGTAATGGCGGATAAACAGATGACTGTAAGGGGCCAAACTGCGTTGATGTTTTGAGAGTTTTATCAGGTTTTATGGTCTGAATCGGGCCATTGTTATCTTTTATCGCTTGCTGAAGTTCCTGCGGAATGATGCTGTTGAGCTGACCTTTTGCATCTGCGGTCAGTTCATGTACGACGAGGTTTCCTGCCCAGTCAATATTGCCCGTGTCATTGTTTCCTGCTTTCGTTGGGATCCAGCCGAAAACAAATAAACGGCCATCCTTGATAGTCAGTTTACCAGCATAAAAACCTGAACCATCCACAACGTAATTATCCAGCTTATGCCACGGTCCTTCCGGATTGTCTGCAACCCGGTACTGCGTCAGACGCAGTGGCCATTGATCGCTGAAGCTCAGATACCAGCGCCCGTTAAAGAAGACAAGACTAGGGCACTCAAGGTTTGAATTACTGCTAATGGTGTCGTTGTCAAAAAATACACCACGATCTTTCCAGTTCTTTAAATCCGTTGAGCTGTAGCGCGCGATAATGCCTCGACC
>NZ_JBFUHK010000340.1:0-681 GCF_056402435.1 Rahnella sp. P4_A8
GTGATGAGGATCCATCTGCAGACTCTGAACGGAAACTCCCGCTGCGGACAACGTGCGCTTTAAAAAATGGCCGAAGTCGTCATCACCTACGCGCCCGATAAACCCACTCTGACAGTCCAGACGTGCCGTTCCCACAGCTACATTGAAGGGTGCACCTCCTGCGCAGGCCTGATATTGCATATCTGAAAGCGGTAAGAGATCGACTACCGCATCGCCAAGAGTCCAAATGTTCATGACATTTCCTCAAAAGTAATTAGTTATACTTACCCTGGAATAACCAGCGATCGGGGACTCGGTTATCCCGGCAAAGTAATAGCCGCGTCTCTTGTTCCGCTGGTCATCAAAAAGATGGTTTTAAAAATTGTAATCTAGCATGAGTTTATAATCGGTGGTGATAGCATCACCGTTAGTTACCCAACTCCCGCCTTGATTAATTAATGAACCTGTTATTTCTCCGGAAACCGTGAAACGGGAAGTCAGAGGGTAATTTGCCGACACTTTAAGGAAGCGATTTCTGGTATTTTGGAAAACTTCGCCATCTTCACGTTGGGCATTGTTTTTCTTAAAATGCCCATACCCACCGCTAACTGTCGTTGATAATTGTCCCCAGTTGTGCCAGATCCCCATTGACGTTGTCCAACTTTTATCATCAATATCACCCCATTGCGCTCTGTCTAATAC
>NZ_JBFUHK010000341.1:0-681 GCF_056402435.1 Rahnella sp. P4_A8
ACGGCGGATCGGTCGAAATCAGCCAGGGTGAAGATATGGGAGTACCCTCCCGCCTGCTGGTCAATATATCACCAGAGCAGGGAAGCGGTATCCAGGTCGCAGGGACAGTAAGGCGCCTGCGCTAAGTCAGCGCGGCCTAGTCTTCTTTTAAAGTACATGTTGATGTTAGCAACGTCAGCTTATGGCACGAAGCGGACCGCCTGAAGCGCCACCAAGTCTACTATGAGCGAGAAACGGACGTTGAATACAATTAAATCAGCAAGATAGTATCGCTGTATCAGGCGACAAATACTGAAATTCATGTTTAGATATAAATTCAAAAATTAGGGTTTACCCATTATTTAAGGGGGMTTTGTGCGMACTCGYCCATCMTCTCGKTTRATAGTTCTTTCGCMTGAAAATCACGTCTTGCTCTTTAACTTCTGCCATAAAGATGATGCTTTGAGYGGCAARRMATACTGGGCAACKCCMGGTGGAGGRCTTGAACAYAATGAATCYTTCGAGCAGGCTGCTTTACGCGAATTAYTTGAAGAAACGGGGCTKAYAAGAACAGATGCAGGRCCGCAGATMGCATCCAGAACCTTCACMATGATGCTACCAGGTGGAGAGACTGTTCTTGCTGAAGAGCATTTCTTTATTATTAATACAAATAAATCAGATATTGATCGCTCAAGGTGGAGT
>NZ_JBFUHK010000342.1:0-680 GCF_056402435.1 Rahnella sp. P4_A8
GTATCAGGGTGCGTGATGGCCGTGTTGCTGAGGACCGGTATGCGCCTCGATAGTTCAGGCGTAACAGTTCTTCGTGAATTGCACGAAAACTACGGTCCTTCCTGGACCTATCTTTTCATCGAACCGCTCGAAAATTTGCGCCTTTTAGGTCGCCGGGCCGTGCTGGCTTTGCTAGGTATTGCCGTGGGATGTATGGCGGTGGTCGCTTTGCTGAATATCGGTCATAACGCCAGAGTTCAGGCTATGAGCGTTTTTAAGGGAATGGGCAGCGACTTACTGGTGTGTAGCATTCAACCCCCTCAGGGAAATTATACTAATCCTCCCCCTGCAGTCACCATACTGAACGCAACGCTATTGCACCAAACCCTGCCAAACATTGTGTCAGCGGCACCGATTATTTCCATGAATATGGATGTTCGTCTGAAAGCGCACACGTTAAATATTTCTGTTGTTGGTACCAACGCTGAGTTAGCCAGAGTACTGGATCTGGATCTCAGTATGGGCCGCTTTGTGAGCAGATATGATGCGCACAATACCTATGCGGTTTTAGGGGCAAAAGTACAAAGCGAATGGAGAAGTGCTGGCATCAGTGCAAATGTGGGAGATTGGGTTCAGATAGGTGACTATCTTTTTGAAATAATAGGAGTTTTGAAGAGTAAAGGTTCTACACCCCTAGTACC
>NZ_JBFUHK010000343.1:0-673 GCF_056402435.1 Rahnella sp. P4_A8
TGAGATGTGAGATGTGAGATGTGAGATGTGAGATGTGAGATGTGAGATGTGTCATATAATCTCACACGAGGCTTAGTGACAAACAAAACGTTTAATAAATATTAAATCACACTTCATAAGTGCGACATTATATTTCACTGCAATTTGCTGCTCCCATCCCCCCTGGTAACGCGCTAACTTTAGTAACTGGCATCAGATTTACTACATTGAATCTCAGCCTGGATATCATAAGTGCTAATCATGAATTCACAAGTATGAATTATGCGGTGGCGCGCAACCGACACAGCACAGACTGTGAAGGATTCAATGAGTCATATTAGAGCCAGATGCCTTGCCTCATGCTAGGAAATGCTACCTTTTATCTCTTCAGATACATGAGTGCACTCCACACATATTTAAAATAAGTATGAAGTATTACTTTTGAGGTTATCCTCATAATTCACATGTGTGACATATGTTTGATCTCAACAAGGGAATACTTTTCTGTGGATGCACATCATCATAAGTAATACTTCATAAATGCTACATGTTAAATAATCAGTAATACAGGGGGCAGATGTAGCCATTGCTAGATGACCCCCTTCTCATTGCTGCTTGTAGGTTCTCTGTAAAATCACCAAACAACACAACTCATAATTCATAATTCATAATTCATAATTCATAATTCATAATT
>NZ_JBFUHK010000344.1:0-671 GCF_056402435.1 Rahnella sp. P4_A8
GTCGCTGGGGTCTGATGGCAAAACCTGCCGACTCAATTTCTCTGCGCTGGTTTTCAGTGTTCTGTTCCAGAGTCGAAACCCGGCAGTAAGCAAAAACACGTGACATAGGGATATTTTCTGTACGAAAAGGATGTACGAATTATAACGTATGTCCGATAGTGAATTCACTCACTTTCGGACAGTATGGCTGACTAGTGTACGAAACCGACCGGTTTCGGTCAGTACAAATCAATAACTAAAATGAACTATATGCAGAGGAAGCATTTATGCCACGGAGACAAATACTCAGCAGTGAAGAAAAAGAACGCTTGCTGATTGTGCCGGATGATGACGTTCTTCTGACGCGCATGTGCTTTTTGAGTGAACCTGACCTCGCGCTTATTAATAAACACCGCAGGCCAGCTAACCGCATGGGATTTGCTGTTTTACTTTGCTACTTGAGAGGGCCGGGGTTTCCTCCCGACAAAAATATCTCCCCTCACGACGGGGTTGTTTCCCGGCTAGCGGCTCATTTGAAACTTCTGCCTGATTTGTGGGCCGAGTATGCATCAAGAGAGGTCACTCGCTGGGAACATCTGGCCGAACTTTATCGCTACCTGGAATTATCTCCCTTCAACCGGGCGCTACAAAAAAACTGTATTCGCCACCTTTATCCCCACGCAATGCGGACT
>NZ_JBFUHK010000345.1:0-663 GCF_056402435.1 Rahnella sp. P4_A8
TCCCGGACCGGTGTCATCACAACGCTGAGACCGTCCAGTGCCTGCTGACCTGTCAGTGAAATTACGCCCGCATTAACCTGAATCTGGCTGACATAACGACTGGTAGCTGCCGCCGGAATTCCCTGACTGCCGGCGCTGCAATTCGTCAGCGCCCCCGTATCGATGACGCACAGTTCGACGCCGGTTTTGTAGGGCACCATAATTTGCAGCATGTCAGTCATGGCTGCTTTCTGGATATAACTCTGGTAAGCGGGTATGCCGATGGCACTGAGGATCGCAATAATCGCGATCACTACCATCAGTTCAATGAGGGTAAATCCTTGTTGCCGTTTCATGGCGTTCTCCGTTTCGTAAGACTGCGTAGTTGTTTCTCAGGCAGCAAACTAAACGGAGAAAAAGCCTGACTCCAGCGCTATTGCTGACTTTTCCACGACATCTGCCAGGATAAATATGTATGCCAGCAAGGCAGGCAAAACATATGTGCGATGTCTCGCAACAATAAAGATGAAATGAAAAAGGGGGTGGTGTTCAGAAAGGGTGAATGCGAGGGTAGTGCGGCAAGATGAAATAGATCGCAAGAATTCGTGTTGCCCCTCGAAAGGAATTCAGGGGCAACAGCGCAGCGATTAGCTGAAGCGCATGGAAAGATCCATGGCTCTGACA
>NZ_JBFUHK010000346.1:0-662 GCF_056402435.1 Rahnella sp. P4_A8
GAGAAACACCATCCGGAATTCCTTATCTCGCTCCTGCTCTCGTCCTTTTGTTTAAGGCAAAACACATTCGGCCCAAAGATGCTGCAGACTTCCAGGCTGCGCTGCCGAAGCTTCACGTTCAGGAAAAAGCCGACCTACAATGTTGGCTGGAGGCGATGTATCCTGGACATGAATGGATCACACAGCTTTAAGGAAAGGCAGGATGGCCGCTATTGGCACAGAGCAGCCCCTCAGGAAGACCCTGATATGCCATTACATCTGAGAGTGAAAACTAAGGGGTTAGACTGCTTGCCCCCTCATAAACCCAGTCTTTTTGATCGCGAAACATGGCATTAAGTATCGTAACAAACTTCCTTATACAGGCTGTAAGCGCCACTTTTTTGGGTTTTCCCCTTGCTAACAGTCCGTTAAAGAAAGCTTTGATTTGAGGGTTATAACGGACCGCTGAAAGCATGGACATAAAGAGAGTGGCGCGCAGACCAGACCTTCCACCCCAGATCGCCCTTTTCCCTCGGAGTTGCCCACTGTCTCTGTCATAAGGACAAACACCAACCAAAGCTGAAATCTGTCGACGCGTAAGACAGCCCAGTTCCGGAAGCTGTATCAGCAATGTGGCCTGCGTTATGGGCCCGATACCTTTTACCTTATCAAGCAACAGACGC
>NZ_JBFUHK010000347.1:0-658 GCF_056402435.1 Rahnella sp. P4_A8
GCTTACTTCAACTGTTAAAATAAAAACTCCATGGAAAAGGATGTTAACGGGATGTACGGATTTTTATTTGTCACCCCTATCATTTGTTTTATTTTTTTACTGGCGGCCAGGGCTGTAAGTATTAAATTAAAACTGGTCGACAAGCCTGATTACAGAAAAAAACACAGCAGTAATATTCCGCTGGTAGGCGGCATTGCTATCTATCTCACGGTGGTAGTAATAAATTTACTTTTTTTTCCTTCCGTTGCGCACAATAATGCTTTTCTGATGAGTAGCTTCCTTCTGGTTTGTATCGGTGTTCTTGACGATCGCTATGCTCTTTCAGTATTTCTTCGCGTGATTGTTCAGGCGGCAGGTGCAATTATCATTATGTCTGACGGCGTATATATTAGCTCTTTCGGCAATTTGTGGAACAATTACGAGCTTAGGTTGGGGATCTTAAGTTTCCCCGTCTCATTGCTGGCTGTCTGGGCATCAGTTAATGCTTTCAATATGATAGACGGAATTGACGGGCTGTTAGGCGGGTTAAGTATTCTGTCATTTACGGGATTGGCAATCTGCTTTGCTGTGGCAGGGAAAATACCTATGGCGCTGTACTGTCAGCTTTTTATTGCGGCAATTGTTCCTTTCATTATCCTGAATGTCAGCTGTTCCAGGT
>NZ_JBFUHK010000348.1:0-656 GCF_056402435.1 Rahnella sp. P4_A8
CGACAGTATCGAACAGCAGCAGCGGCAACTTCTGCAGCAGAACCAGCAGCAGCGTCAGGAACTGGAGCGCAGCACGTCAGTCGCCCCCGCGCCGCAAACCCCAGCGCAACCCGGCGGCCCGTGCTTCGATATTCACGACATTACCCTCAGCGGCGCAGACCATATGCCCGCGCGAATACAGCAAAAACTGACCCAACCCTATCTGCAACAGTGCCTCGGCATGGGCCAGATTAATGCCCTGGTGAAACTGCTCTCCGACTGGTATATCGGCCAGGGTTACATCACCAGCCGCGCATTTCTCACCGAACAGGATTTATCTTCCGGCACGCTCAGCCTGACGGTGATGGAAGGCAAACTCGAAGCCATCAAAATGGAAAACCAGCGCGGCGCAATGCTGGCGATGGCGTTTCCGGGGCTGACCGGCAACATCCTTAACCTGCGCGATATCGAACAGGGGATGGAGCAGATTAACCGGCTGCGCAAAACGCCGGTGCAGATTGAAATCCAGCCCGGCAGCCAGCCGGGATACTCCATCGTCAACCTCACCTCAAAGCCTGAGTTTCCCCTGCAGGCCAGCGCCGGTTTTGATAACTCAGGGCAGAAAAGCACCGGCACCGGACAGGTCAGCGGTTCGCTGACCGGCAATAACCTGCTCG
>NZ_JBFUHK010000349.1:0-655 GCF_056402435.1 Rahnella sp. P4_A8
ATACGAGGGAAAAAGTCATTAACCTGGGTGATAATTTTGTTCTGTAATGTTTCTTTAGACATCTGTGAATATGCGGGTGTATTTCCACCAGAAAGCACCAGCAGAGCGACAAGAGTCGCTGAAGTTAATTTTTTCAATCTTATACCCCGATTGTCAGAAGTTATAAGTAACACCAACTACGGTGAACGGATTCCAGGAATGACCTGCGGACGTCCAGAGCCCTGTTTCTTTGGTAAATGATGCTTTGAATTCGCCATAAAGGCGAACTTCACCAAAGACGGGATAGCTAATAGTGCCGCCAATAAATTTGTAGCGGCCGTCGTAAAAGAGTTCGTTTGCGTTACTGGCGTTCTCAATTTTGTCCTGTCCGAAGCCGATATACATTGATGTTAACAATGGATACCAGTTTCGCCATAATCCGGCTGTCACTTTCCATTCCTGCTCAACAATATCGCCCCAGCTTTCACGCACCTGGCGGTTATAGTAATAGTAAGGACGTAAATACAAACCGAGATCTGGATTCACGCGGTATTGGATTGCAGGTTCAGTTTCAAAAATATACTGCTCAAGGTCGCCATTACCCGGTTGGTTACCCTGAGGTTGATATTCACCATACGCATATCCTGCAATGCTCCATTTATTGGACAACCGTAAG
>NZ_JBFUHK010000350.1:0-654 GCF_056402435.1 Rahnella sp. P4_A8
CATGCCTCCATCGCGATAAGCGTTCCGGGCTCGAAGTGTCGAACGCAATCCAGCAATTTTGAACGGGAGATCTTCTTGTTATATGCAATTGAACCATCAACCATCCAGACGCATACCTGAAAAACAGATTTGGCAATGTCGATACCAACAACTCTGATTGTGTTCATGTGATATCACTCCTGAATTAATTGCAGTCAATAGAGTATGGCACTGGCTACTTCAGGGAGGGGCGTCCATAACATCACTACAGGTATCCTGACCGAAAAACGATGTCCGCTTCTCACTGTGCCGGAGGCGGACATGACAAGCAGCACAGCGTATTAGTTATCGATGGTGAGGAGGCGATGTCCGGATGGCGTGACAAAATATCTCTATTAGTGAATGCTCCGGTTAAGCGGGATACTTACGCATGCAAGCCAGATTTCTTATTCGACACGCTTCACCTCCGGATGACGCTCTGTTGCCGCCTCATGTAAAATGTCATCAAGCCAACCTGGAATTTCTGCCTCTGTCAGATCGTTCGGAATTGCGATGTCGTAAAGCCGGGAAAATTTTCGCTCTGTCAGGTCTGCGCGGAATACCAGCCAGCGCTCCCCCTCACGTTTGATCCCAAGGTGTCGTCCAAAAACGTTGTAGATTAGCATTATTAATCTC
>NZ_JBFUHK010000351.1:0-653 GCF_056402435.1 Rahnella sp. P4_A8
CTGTTGAGCTCAGTGAAGAAGAAAAAGGAATGCTCGATGAGGTCAGTCATCCAGGGATTCGTTATCCGGGCTGGATACAGTCATATAATGCCGCGAGTCGTTTCCCTGCGGGCTTTACCGATACCGGACCCAGTTGGGTGCTGGGCGAGTCACCCGTCTGAAATAAAATATATATGGGATGTCCGGTTCGTATTTAGGCCGAAAAGGGCTGGTACAAAATAAATGCCAGTAGAAGCTGAATATCTCAGTGTCAAAGATCCGCTGCTCGCTCGAAGCAGCCTGATGGGCTTCACCTACAGCAGTTTGGTGCCAGAAGCGGACATCAAATCATGCTATCAACATAAATGATGGTTTAGTAAAACCTCATAGAAGTTAACCGGAGTAAAAAATGCGTAGGATCATTGTTGTGGAGTATGAAGAGCAATGGCATACCCGATATGAGGCTGAAAGGGGCTTATTACAGAACACGCTGGGGAAGGTAATTTCACAGGTTCATCATATTGGCAGTACGTCTATACCGGGGCTATCAGCAAAACCAATCATAGATATATTGCTGGAGGTATATGATCTGGATGAGCTGGATAAATTAAACTTTGCAATGGAGCGTGCCGGATACTGCGTTCGTGGTGAAAATGGAATTCCAAATCGAAGAT
>NZ_JBFUHK010000352.1:0-649 GCF_056402435.1 Rahnella sp. P4_A8
ATCATATACCGGTGTAGTGATAAGGAAACAGGGCTCGGATAACATCATGGCGCGGGTAAATTAACCCACTAACGACGCCGGATATATGGTCGCAAACCGTATCGAACCAGTACTTGTAACACCCGGGGCGTCCATATATGGTCAACAAAAACTGGCCACGGCTTTAGAGTTTTTCCAAAACAATCTTTCCGCTTCTGCCACTCAGTTGCCCTAACAGTAAAGAGGGCAACTGTGAGCGAGAAGGCGACATTCGCTTTAAAGGTCACTTCATCCGTATGACAGAAAACCTCTAAAAAGCGGATTGAACGATTATGCGGGATTCTTACAGGAGCAAAAGAACCATGCAGTTTATTTTCCTGATAATCTCGTTCGCATCTGGGCAACGTACCTAGGTTCATCCGTTCCCGCCATCCCCTCCATTTGCCCCAGGAGAACCATCAACCAGAACGAACCCATTAACGTTGTGTTGCGTTGATGGCCATTTGGACGATGCGTCCGCATGGGCGAACGATGTTGACGCCAAGTAAACGAGAGCTGTAAATATATAGATTAGTTTCAGACGCATAAGCAGCACCTTTTTGGAAAAACACTATTTGCCTGAGAGCGCTTACCTTAATTGCTACATGGGACGGCCGCGCCGCCTTTACCA
>NZ_JBFUHK010000353.1:0-647 GCF_056402435.1 Rahnella sp. P4_A8
TATCAGAACTTCGTCCAGCCGCCATCTTCTGTGGTTAAGACTCTGCTATTTTTTTGTGTTTTATTTTTGGGAAGAAGACTCGCTGAAGAAAGGGGAGCCCTGCCTTCGATTTTAAACACCGAGACAATTTCTGTGAGCTGACGTGCCTGCTCTTCAAGTGAGGCGGCGGCGGCGGCTGATTCCTGCACCAGTGCGGCATTTTGCTGCGTAACACTATCCATTTGCACGACTGCTATACCAATTTGGTTTATTCCTTTGCTTTGTTCAGTCGATGCAGCCGCTATCTCGCTCATGATGTCATTTACACGGCTGACAGAGCTGACGATTTTCTCCATGGCTCCCCCGGCCTGAGTCACTTGTTCTGACCCGGACTGAATGTTCTCAACCGATTCATTAATGAGCACGCCAATCTCTTTTGCGGCTTGTCCACTGCGCTGCGCCAGATTTCTTACTTCGCTTGCAACGACGGCGAATCCCCGACCTTGCTCTCCGGCTCGTGCTGCTTCAACAGCAGCATTAAGAGCAAGAATGTTGGTCTGGAAGGCTATGCCATTAATAACACTGATTATTTCTACGATTTTATGCGAGCTGGCGTTAATTTTTACCATGGTAGATATGACGTCGTTCACAATAACACCGCCTTGGTT
>NZ_JBFUHK010000354.1:0-647 GCF_056402435.1 Rahnella sp. P4_A8
CCAATCAGGTGACACGCAGTATTCACCATTTGCCGTGGTGAACGGCCAGGTGTTTATCAGTGATGCTTTTGTGCAGGACGGGACGATTACCAATGCGAAGATCGGCAACTTCATTCAGTCTAACAACTACGTAGCGGGTGTATCCGGCTGGCGTTTGGATAAGGGCGGTACTTTCGTGAACTACGGTTCTGGTTCCGGCGGAAAGATGAAGACCACTAACACGACGATCAGTGTCGCTGACGCCAGCGGCGTACTGCGAGTCCAAATTGGTGAGCTGACAGGGGTATTCTAATTGGCTAGCTATGGTATTCAAACATGGAGCGCCTCGGGAACGCCGAATAATACGGGTTTAGTAAAGATCCTGATATTGGGGTCGGTCTATCTCTCTAAAGACCAGGTATCCGGGGCGTGGTCCTACGCCGTGCCGTCTGGTTACAAGGTGGAAGCGATGCAGTCGCCAGTCATGGGAGCAGAGCTTTCATCAGCCCGACGAAAAATAACCACGACAACGACCGGCGTCTCGCTTTCGAGCGCCGGTGCAGATTATTCAACCGGTACATTCACGGCAGCTGAGGGTTGGCTGATCGTCTACTTAGTGAAGCAATGACATGGCAAATTACGGGGCAATATTGGTCGATGAGTACGGT
>NZ_JBFUHK010000355.1:0-643 GCF_056402435.1 Rahnella sp. P4_A8
GTATACGAACCCAACTCGGGTTTTCTGCAAAGTGAAATGGCGGTTGCGGCATACATTCGTCTCGCACGGGAAGCGGGTTGTGCGCAATTATTCAACTGTCCCGTTGAAAGTATTAACTGGCTGGATGATGGCATTGAAGTCTCAACGATTGACGGAGTCTACCGCGGGGCCAAACTGGTAGTAACGGCGGGAACCTGGGTCACGAAAATCCTCCCGGAATTACCCGTGAAACCTCTGCGTAAGGTGTTTGCCTGGTTCCATGCAGATGGCCGCTACAGTGAAGAAAACCATTTTCCAGCCTTTACGCTCGAAACTCTGCAGGGCGATCAGTACTACGGATTCCCCTCAGTGAAGGATGAACTTAAGTTAGGTAAGCATAACGGTGGTCAATGGATAACGGAACCCGAGCAGCGTAAACCTTATGGCAGCGTCAGTCAGGATGGCACAGAGTCCTTCAATTTCTTCCGCCATTTCCTGCCGGGTGTAGGTGTCAGTTTGCGTGGTGCGTCATGCACTTATGACATGACGACTGATGAAGATTTCATTATTGATACCCTGCCGGACAGAGAAAATACCTGAGTGATTTCGGGATTAAGTGCTCACGGTTTTAAATTCGCCAGCGTATTAGGGGAAATAGTTACTC
>NZ_JBFUHK010000356.1:0-639 GCF_056402435.1 Rahnella sp. P4_A8
GCATATATCCGAACGTTTATTTAATATATTTATTATTTTCAAACTGTCTAGCGAAAATCTACGCATTAAAGAAGTGCAAAGGACATTTATAAAAAACGAAACTTTCAATGGTAAGCTCGGACCTTATTTCACTGAGAGAAATGTTCCAATTGTTATTTGTTCTGACGATAACTATGCAATGAGCCTTGGCGCCCTAGTTAATTCTATCGTTAAGAACGCAAGCACAAATCACAATTACGATATTGTTGTACTGGATAATGGGCTAAGTCAGCGAAATAAAGCGCGCGTAAAAAATTTGGTAGCGAATGCTAGCAATATAAACGTACGTTATTTTGATGTAAATGCATTCAAGGAAATTAAAGACGCTTATATCAGGCCTCCTTTTACCGCTGCTACATATTCCAGACTTTTCATTCCAAAACTATTTAGAGATTTTTCAAAAGTACTTTTCATTGATACCGATACGGTTGTTGAGAGTGATCTTGCGGAACTCATCGAGACGCCTCTGGGGGATAATCTGGTCGCTGCAGTACAAGACATTGTCATGGAGGGGTTTGTCAAATTTGGTAATGTTGCTCAGTCAGATGCAGGTGTTCAATCCGCTGAGGAATACCTCAAAACCAGGCTAGAGATGGCTGA
>NZ_JBFUHK010000357.1:0-638 GCF_056402435.1 Rahnella sp. P4_A8
GGAGTTTGTCGCTCAGTAGAACGAAATTCGTAATAATATTGCTGCGCCGTAACGGATCACGGGATCGCGAAACGGCTAGAATTATTGGCACGAGGGAGCACAGATGAGATCATTTAGGTTCCAAAGGGTCACTAACTAATAAGAGTAACAGGCCCGGCTTAGCTGCCTAGACAAAGTGCATTTACCCTGTTTACCATTAAAAGACATTTTAGGGAAATTGAATGAACAGCCCTTATTGGTTGACGAAAACACGGGTCATTATTTTATTTACTTTCATGCTATTAACCGCTTTTATGCTCATCAGCTGGAGCAGTTACGAAGTCGCTCGGCAATCCCTAAATAATGAAATTGAAGAAAATATCCTGCCTCTAACCAGCGATAATGTCTATTCAGAAATTCAGCAAGATCTGTTGAAACCCATTCTTATTGCATCTTTGATGGCTCACGATACTTTTGTTCGTGATTGGGTTCTAAATCATGAACAGGATCCTGATGCAATGATTCGTTACCTCAACGAAATAGACCATCGTTTCGATACTATTTTTTCCTATTTCGTTTCTGATAAAACCTACCGTTACTATGACCCCAAACGCATCCTCGAAACAGTCTCTGAAGAGAGTCTACGGGACCGTTGGTTC
>NZ_JBFUHK010000358.1:0-637 GCF_056402435.1 Rahnella sp. P4_A8
GTCGATGACCGCAGCGGTTGATGTTTCCAAAGCGGGCATCAGTAAAACTTTTACCACCAAAAATACGTTAATCAGCAACAAACGCATTGATATGCAGCTGGTGGATGGTCCGTTCCGTAAGCTGACCGGAGGATGGGATTTCATCGAACTTAGCCCGGATGCCTGTAAAGTTCAGCTCAGTCTTGATTTTGAATTTACAAATAAATTGATTGAATTAGCATTCGGTAAAATCTTCAAAGAACTGGCTGGCAGCATGGTTCAGGCATTCACTCTACGCGCGAAAGAGGTCTACAGTGTCTGAGATCCGCGTTGAAGTGGTCTACGCGTTGCCGGAACGTCAGTATCTGCGAACGGTAAAACTGGCGGAGGGGAGCAGTGTCGAACAGGCAGTGAAGGCTTCCGGTTTACTTGAGTTGCGTCAGGATATCGATTTAAAACAGAATAAATTAGGTATCTATAGCCGGCCGGTGAAGCTTGCCGACGTGGTCAGCGACGGTGATCGCATTGAAATCTACCGGCCCCTGATTGCAGATCCGAAAGAGTTACGGCGTATACGCGCCGAACGTTCTAAAAAATAAGGCGCCTCAGGCGCCTTATTTTTTTACCCTGAAAGATGATTTTTGGCGGTAACCAGAGA
>NZ_JBFUHK010000359.1:0-637 GCF_056402435.1 Rahnella sp. P4_A8
GAGCTAAAGATGTACGGGTGAAATGGCCAAATGATCTTTATCTTAATGACCGTAAGCTGGCTGGGATACTGGTTGAACTGACAGGTAAAACCGGCGATGCGGCACAGTTGGTTATCGGCGCGGGCATTAACCTCAAAATGCGTGAACCGGCTTCTGACGCCATCACTCAGGGATGGATAAATTTGCAGGAGGCGGGTGTTAATATTGACCGCAATGAACTCACAGCAATGCTGCTGAAAGAGTTAAGGTCAGCATTATTACATTTCGAACAGGAAGGATTAGCACCTTTTATTCCCCGCTGGCGTGGTTTAGATAATTTCCTTGATCGTCAGGTTAAGTTACTCATCGGTGACCAGGAAATTCATGGTATCGAGCGCGGGATTGATCCGCAGGGTGCTTTGTTGCTTGAACAGGATGCGGTAGTTAAACCTTATATTGGCGGTGAGATTTCACTGCGCGGTATCTGACTAAAATAAAGGAGAGTATCAGGCTCTCCTTTATTCGTTAACGACAGTAAATTTATTTTCTCAGCCGAACACTTTCAACAGCGTGATTAGCACTTTTCGTCAAGATTAGGCTGGCTCTTTCACGGGTTGGGAGAATGTTCTCCTTTAAATTCAAACCATTAATCTCATTC
>NZ_JBFUHK010000360.1:0-635 GCF_056402435.1 Rahnella sp. P4_A8
GAAATTATGCTATACAGAAATATTGAAGAACAAATAACAAGAAGGGCTACACCACCGGCCACACCTGTCCAGAATATTCGCTGCTTTTTTTTATAAATGAGTTGATTTTCTTTGCATGACTCAGCGATACAGTCTAACTGTGCAGGCGTTATTTCCGAGACGCGCAAACGTGAATATTTTGATTCAGGTAAAGACGACAATATTTCTCCAAAAAATGTCTCAGTGATAACGCAGTCACTTCCACTAATGATGATGCCGTCCATAATGATCAACAAATAAACTTGTTCGTCGCCCGCCATAAAGTGATAAAGGCCATCTCCGTAAAGTTTTCTGAGATGAACAGCAAAAGATTCACAACCCGGCGCTGTCTTTATGGAATAGCCAACGAGCTCGTTTGTCGTTATGTCATCCTGAACACGGTAAACATACATACGATGACTCCGACGTATATTTACCATCCATCGCATATATCCGGCGTCCATATTTTCATGGTTTGAGGAGTCCCAAATTAACCCCGTCAATATATTGTTACGCGACAACGTATTTAACATGATGTCCGTCTCCAATCGTTAACGGTTCAAAGGTGCCCGGTAATAGTCAATACCCACCACCATGACGACAGTATTTTCATTGTC
>NZ_JBFUHK010000361.1:0-635 GCF_056402435.1 Rahnella sp. P4_A8
GCATAGGAACCAGTGCACGTTCAGACATTCATCACGCAGGCTGCCGTTAAATGACTCAACCAGGGCGTTATCTGTGGGCTWTCCGGGAGGAGATCAGTAGGAGTGGCCCTGACGCAGCCAGGGTGTATCTCCGCGTTAGCGCCTACGAGCGTGTACTTACGAACCTCACAAGATATTCTCCAAAGGCTAATGCTTTAATGCCTTGAGGATTTCAGCGGGCTTTACATTCCCAATAAACACAACTGGCGAAGGCTGCATAACAACCATCACTGGTGTAACCTCAATACCGACACGATCCGCGAGTGCTGATTGCTGCTCTATTGTCCTGATGCAGGCTGGTGAAGTGTCATTATTCGGTAAAAAACCAGCCATTGCATTACGTAGGCTTTCACGTGGGGAGCTGGAGCACCAGACCCTGGCCATATCGCTGATCACTTTATCATGGATAGCCGGAGGAGCAACCGTAAGGAATGACATGGTAAGTCCAGCATCCGTATACTGCTGAACCTTTTTAACCACGTCCGAACAATAACTACATTGGTTATCGATAAAGACAACCATGTGATATTTTTCGGCAGGAGCGGTCCATGTTATGGGATTGAGTTCAACCAAGTTATCAGCGATTTCCTTGACAG
>NZ_JBFUHK010000362.1:0-629 GCF_056402435.1 Rahnella sp. P4_A8
GTGTCTATCTCGCCGATGTCTTGGCCAGTCGATATGGTTTACCCGGAAATCCCCCCCTTACTTCACATCGAAGACGATGCAAAGATGCCATGCAGCAGGCTTTGAGTGAAGCGGGTTTAAACAATATGGCTTCCATCAGCATTACTGAGGAAAGTGATATTGATGCCATCCTGACCGGGTGGACCCAGTTTCCGTGCATTGTTAAACCCCAGTCTGCTGCAGGCTGTGAAGGCGTGAATCTTTGCAGCACGCAAGACCAACTGGAGCAGGTAATTGCCGAATTACCGTGGGGAAGTTTTTCAACAACGTGGACATATAACGACACTTTTTTATTGCAGCCTTTCATTGCCGGAGATGAATATGTCGTGGATTTGGTTGCAACAGAGAATGGATATGTGACATCTGCTGTTTGCCGTTACATTCGTGGTGATGAGTTGGGTATTGCTGATTCCCCTTTTGTGAAAAAATTTTCTCTCATGCTCCCTATTGATACGGCAAAGTCCCTGGCGCTAATTTATTATGCGAAAGCTGCAGCGGCGGCACTCGATATTCAAATCGGACCTGTCCATATGGAAATCATTGACTCACAGAATGGGCCAGTTATGGTGGAGGCTGGGGCCAGATTACAC
>NZ_JBFUHK010000363.1:0-627 GCF_056402435.1 Rahnella sp. P4_A8
GCCATAAGATGGGGCTACCATATGCGGTTTACTCTCTGTCTCCAATGAGTCTCGCAGAAACCTCGGACTATCTGTCCCAAAGGATGCAATCAGCCGGAGGGGAGCCAACCCTTTTTAACAAACCACTCGTTAAATTGTTGCACACTGCCGCTGGTGGTAAGTTTCGGCTTATTAATGAACTGGCAACAGACTCATTGAACAGCGCATATGCAGAAAAAACACAGTCAGTCACTTATCGGCAAATGAAAGTCTGCCTCGAAGCCCGAGGACTGACGCCTGGCAAAAGGAAATGTCTCACGTTTCTCATTGCGTGTTACATGCTTTTGGGCAGTGTTTTGGGATGGACTTATTTAGGCTATGCAAAGCCATACCTCCCGCTGTTGGCGACGTTTTCCGAAAGGCTGCATGAAATCCCTGCTGCGGCCAAAAAACTGAGTGATGTTGGAAGTAACGAGCGTAACGGAATGCGTCAGCTCTTTCAGGTGTGGGGTTATGACGTGCCAACTAATGATGCGTTCTGTGATCAGGCCGTCCGTGCACAGCTCACCTGTAAAAAGGGTAAGGCAACCTTAGAGACCWTAGTCCAGGACGGAATTCCCTGGTTAAGTCCGATTACAGCAGATAAAC
>NZ_JBFUHK010000364.1:0-616 GCF_056402435.1 Rahnella sp. P4_A8
GTGCTGCTGGTTTACATATTGTTCCCGTTAGTTCACCAACTCGAAATGTTAATTATTTGAATGAAATTGATAAACTTGTTCAAGATGAAATTTGTCTGCGGTTGACAGTCACCGACCTTGCAAATCCTCAGTTGATTTCAAGATATGTTTCTAGGCTGAACATTCCATATCAGAATATAGATGTTGTGATTGATCTACGCGATTCAATTACGGATGACAATTTACAATCTGGACAAAGCCAAACTCTAGCTGCGGGTTTAATTAATAACCTTCAATACTTAAATAGTTTCCGTAGGGTAATATTAGCAGGTGGTTCATTCCCTGTAGATTTAAGCCAGATCTCAATAGGTGTGTATTCACAACCTCGTTTAGAATGGCTTTTATGGCAAGCATTGCATACAGGTTCAGTTTTAATGCGGCAGGTAATTTACAGCGACTATGGAGTTCAACATCCTGATTACACTAGACTAGCTACTAGATTTCCTAGCGTATCAGCAAGTGTAAGATATACAGGTAATGATTATTTTTGGGTTTTCAGAGGAAAAAAAGCCAATCAGTACGGCTATGAACAATATGGTGCACACAGCGCAGATATAGTTGTTCACAGTGATTATTC
>NZ_JBFUHK010000365.1:0-615 GCF_056402435.1 Rahnella sp. P4_A8
GTGTGATGATGGATCATTTCTCCCAGGAAACAGCCCTGAATGCCTATCTTTGTTTGTGCAGTGTTTTAAGTGCGTGTATTGCTTTATCGGCGTATTTCGCGGGAAGGAGCCAGTCAAAATCATGGGTCGGAGCATAAAATACTAAATAATATAGACGAAAAAAATAATCATCCGGGCCCATCTATGCATGATGGCCGGAAATTGAATGCGAAAAATTCAAACGTAAACTCAATATTAAAAGAAAATAAAGATGTTATTATGAATGCTAATTTCCCGGAAACCGACCACGTAGTCTGAGGAAGACTCCTCCCTTACGAGCGCTCAGCCTTGATGACCTGGTATTGCCATCTTCGTGGAAGAAAACACGTCTACGTTTGCTGAAATTGCCACGATGTCCGGTATGCTGCGTATTCCTGAATCTAAGCTGGCATGCAAAAGATAAGCACAATCAGCGCTCTTTATCTTTCTCCATCAATATATTTAAAAATGAGCGAACCTTTGTCGGGCGAAATCGAGATGCGGGAAAAACTGCATGAATCTCACCTGAAGGTAGTTCCCATTCTGGGAGCACCTGAATTAAGCGGCCAGAAATAAGATCATCACTGACAACGTAAT
>NZ_JBFUHK010000366.1:0-613 GCF_056402435.1 Rahnella sp. P4_A8
GCGTTTGCATTATTTGGAAAAGAAGGGAAATTATTGATATTTGATATACCCAAAAAACATCAGACACTCTGTCTGCTGGTATATTCATTTTATGTGAAATAAACCATAACCCGGCTGTTTCTGCAAAAAATAGAACAAACGCGCAGATAGTTAAATGCACTAAAAAACTTGTATTAAAAACCTTATTAGTCCAGGCATGGTCGTTCCTCCCTAAACCAACCGATAAGAATCTCTGAGTCGCCAAAGCAGATACGTTTTGGATAAATGAAAACAAGATAATAATACTGCCAACAACACTATATAAACCGAAATCATAAACACCTAACGCCTCCAACACCATCCTTGATGTATAGAATGTTACAAACATAATGAGTAACATTCTGGCATAAAGCATAAGAGTATTTCTTGCCATTAGTTTTTTATCAACCACGGAATTCTCTCTTATTCTAAAACTCTTAAGTTGTATATTAATTACCGTGAAAATGCGAAAAATTACGCTTATGGGAAAAGGTAATATACTTATATTAAAGACAAATGATAATTTATTTTACTCGCTGCCTTTTCCCAAGAGTATTTTTGTACATGGGATAATCCTTTATGAATTAAATCCGAC
>NZ_JBFUHK010000367.1:0-606 GCF_056402435.1 Rahnella sp. P4_A8
TGGTAATACAGGGTAATGTTTCAAATTGCTGTATACGAGAAGGGATGCCATAACGCTGAATAACGGAGGGGGCTGCAACGATGGTGCAAGGAATAGTTACCAGATGACGGGCTATGTAATCACTGTCATCCAGTTGGCCACGGCTCACAATAATGGCTAAATCCAGATCGTCTCGCAGGGATTCAAGACCAGACAAATTTGTGACACAGCTAATTTCCAGATCCGGGTGCTGGCAGGCGAAATCGGCAATCACAGAACCCAGCAGTGCAGGACCTATTTCATTGGGAATACAGATACGTAGTGGCCCCTTGAGCTGCATCTGCCGCAACGTTAATTCTGTTTCAGTTTGTTCAAGCGCTTCCAGTAATGGCTTCGTCCGGGTATAGAGCAGGTGCCCCGCTTGTGTGAGTTTCATATATCGGGTGCTGCGCTCAATGAGCTGAAGATTCAGTCTGTCTTCTAACTGAGAAATACAACGACTCACGTTTGATGTCGGCATTTCAAGGACTTTAGATGCCCCAACAAAACTGTCTCTTTCAACCACCGCAATGAAAACTTTCAGGGTATTAAAATCAAGAGCTGGCCGCATCAACTATCCCATAAATG
>NZ_JBFUHK010000368.1:0-604 GCF_056402435.1 Rahnella sp. P4_A8
AATCAGGGCTCCCAGTCCAAATACCAGCATGCCTGCCAGCACCTGTGTTCTGCGCATGAGCTTGCCGAACACAACCTGTGCCAGCGGCGCGCCCAGCGCAAATGTCAGACCGAAAATAGAGAGCAGACGAGCGCTTTGTCCATCGGTGATCCCCCACTCCTGAGAAATTGAGACCAGGCTGCCAGCCACGGAAAGTGAACCGGTCGCCTGAATAAAATACGCCAGGCTCAGCGCCCATAACGCGCGCCTTTGAGATGTTGGCAGGTGATTTTGCATTATAGACTCCAGGGATGGGGCAGTTACCTGCCCCCGAGTTGGTCAGGCAACCGGAATAGGGTTATCCATCATTGACTGATTAAACGCGTTCACCATCTCGTGTTCATTGGCACCCGGATTCGCACGTGCAGGGAGCACTCTATCAACAATCGCTTCAATGGAATCTGTCGCCAGTTTGTCAAAAGTCTGCTGGATAAAATCGGTTACCGGCATCGCACGGGAATCACCGCTTTTGTAGATCAAATCGGTATCGACCCACGGCGGTGAAATTTCGATAACTGTCACACCTGCATCGCGCAGTAAAAAACGCTGCGACAGGGTGTAAGAG
>NZ_JBFUHK010000369.1:0-603 GCF_056402435.1 Rahnella sp. P4_A8
AAGCAGGATAACTTCGTCATCACGACGGATTTTCGCTGCCATGGTTCGCTCCTTAGAGTACTTCTGGTGCCAGAGAGATAATTTTCATGAACTTCTCATTACGCAGTTCACGAGTTACCGGCCCAAAAATACGCGTGCCGATTGGCTGCTCGCTGTTATTGTTTAAAATAACGCATGCATTACCATCGAAGCGAATGACAGAACCGTCCGGGCGACGAACACCCTTCTTGGTGCGCACCACTACCGCCTTCAGCACATCGCCTTTCTTCACCTTACCGCGAGGAATTGCTTCCTTGATGGTAATTTTGATGATGTCGCCGACGCCTGCGTAGCGACGGTGCGAGCCACCTAGAACCTTGATACACATTACGCGACGTGCACCGGAGTTGTCGGCCACGGTCAGCATAGTCTGTTCTTGGATCATGTTAGTGCTCCGCTAATGTCAACTACAACTTTAGGACCCAGGATAGGTCGTTAAGAAATCCCCACAATATGAGGGCGCGGCATTATAACACCGGGTCCCGATTATGGGTAGAAAAAATAAACGGCCCACGTACATGAGCCGTTTATCTATTTTTGAGAGGCGCTACTGTATTACAGAAT
>NZ_JBFUHK010000370.1:0-603 GCF_056402435.1 Rahnella sp. P4_A8
GTTGAACACCACTCTTCTTATCCGTACTACTCGTACCATTCGTTTAACGGATGCGGGAAAAGTCTTTTATGAGCACTGTGCGTCTATTCTACGTGAAACAGAGGAAGCCTTTGCAGAGTTAGACGCACTGGTGGCTGAGCCCTCTGGGACATTGAGGCTGACAGCCCCTTTTGACTATGGGATCAGCGTCGTCGTTCCAGCTATCACGGCATTCAGTCAGCGCTATCCAGACTGCAAAGTTGATGCCGTGATAAGTGATAACAAGTTTGATATCGTGGCCAAAGATATAGAAATAGCCATCCGTGTGGGTTGGTTAGATGACTCACATTTGCAGGCAAGAAAAATCGGGCACTTCCGGCAGCTGCTGATAGCCCCGCGCAATATGCAGCCGCAGGTAAAAAAAATTAATAAACCACAAGATATCAAACCACTGCCTTTTATAGCCAATACAGCTCTGCGTGAACCTTCTCAGTGGCATTTCACGCTGAATGGATCGGATCAACAAAGTGTCAACGTTCAGCCCTCGATATTCATTAATAACACACTGGCGGTCCGTGAAGCGGTGAGAGAAGGTGCTGGCATCTCTGTGTTGCCGGATTACGT
>NZ_JBFUHK010000371.1:0-602 GCF_056402435.1 Rahnella sp. P4_A8
ATTCACCTTTTGGAAACACCGCCAATTCAGGCTATCAGAGCGGGTGACTGCTGGCTCTCATGCTGAATGGGAGATATTTGACCGGCAGCTATGAAAAGCGGAAGTTCACAGTTGTTCTCAATGTTTAAGAGGCATTACTAACATTGCCGTGTTCAAATTAACGAGGACAGGTCATAGCGTCTAATTATAATTCCATAAGCCCCCTTTCATTGAATACGTCATACTTTAGAATCTCTCCTTTCATGGAATTCTGCCATCGATCAATAAACGCTACAGTTTCGGCAGATTCAAGGTGAGCACTCAGTGCAATCTGGTTTTCCCAACGCTCAGATATCAGCAGTTTCCCTGCAAGACAATCCTGTACGGCGACATCGTACGAAATGTTTCCTTCGCGCGCCCGCACTGAGTTAGCCAGTAACTTCATATCGTCCTTAAATTGCCGCAACACAGAAGGCTCGACGTGAACATAACCTAGAATAATTAGCATATTACCTTCATTTTACTGTGATTCACCTAACCTCAATGAATCACAGTCTGGAGTAGTGAGAATCAAAAATTCGTGAGCACAATCTTGCCCTGAGTACTTCCTGACGCAGCACGCT
>NZ_JBFUHK010000372.1:0-597 GCF_056402435.1 Rahnella sp. P4_A8
GAGAAAAAGCTTGCTGAATGAGGTCAGGAGACAGGAGGTCAGCGAGGCTTTGAACTTCATCGGGGGCAGTGAGATTGATAATACCGAGAGCGTGTGAAAGTTCCATTTAAAAAGGGTCCATGATGAGCATGAACCCTTTTTACACGAGCCACCGGATCGGTCAACTGATCCTTAAACGATCGGCATTACGCACACAGCGGGCTTTTTTGTATGTAAGATCAGTCTACTTAAGTGATGGATTATTTAGATAAGCATATTCATTAAATAAATCATACAGTTCTTCAGCAACACGCACCGAATCTTCGATTTCTACACCTCGCAGATTCCGCCCCAGACTGTTCCTGCTAAACTTAAAATTTTGTAAGCGGTATTTCTTTAAGATAGCCCCCATTGACGCAACAATCTCTCTTTCATGATGCCGTATGTTAGCCTCTATCGCCTTATCAAAATGCATATAATCCCATTCAATTAATGCATATTTTCTTTGAGGTACAATGAAAATAAACGGTTGCTGTTTTTTTCTACATAATGTAAACCAATGATTTATATCTTCTTTTGACCCATCAGCAAATTTCTTCATCTTTTGCACCTTTGAGA
>NZ_JBFUHK010000373.1:0-595 GCF_056402435.1 Rahnella sp. P4_A8
CAAAGATAAGTTAGGTGTGTTGGTAAAAGAAACACCGCCGTTAAGACTGTTTAGAAAACTTCCGACAAATAGTGCTTATAACATTTCAAAGTTCTTTGGTTTGCGGGGGGGTGGTTACCCCTTGAAGAAAATGTCGATGGGCGGGCACAGTCTGGTTGAGGAGGTTTTTTATCTGCTCAAATCAGGTCCAGGTAAGGCTGGCGTACTTTGCGCTTACGGTAACCTCAATAATCCGGACGTGCTAAATACGTTTAGAAAAATGGATCTTATATCCACCGGGAAGGGGCATCTGGATAAAAGCGCAGGTATCAGACCAACACAAGGTCTTGTGAGTCTGGTGGTAGAAAAAACAATCTCTGCTCATCCTCCTTTAGCTGAGGTTTTTTATGCAGATAGCGTATTTGCGAACACAATGTTTGCTTCTGAGTCGGACTGGTCGTGTCTCTACAGTCGTCTCGTATCTCGAATAGAGATTAAAGACCCGATAGTTGTCATGTACGACAACGGTGCACCAGATATAGGTGAAATTGAAGAAGCGGCGATTAAACGCTATTTTCCGCAGCATGCTATTCGTCGCTATTGTCCGATTACAGGC
>NZ_JBFUHK010000374.1:0-595 GCF_056402435.1 Rahnella sp. P4_A8
CGTTTGCACCGCGAATCCTATCGCCCGTGGGGCCGTAACGATAATGTTGTGACTGCACCCCGTTATCATGTGAACCGCATCACCGTTAAACCGGGCGGACAGTTCTCATTACAAATGCACCATCACCGCGCGGAGCACTGGGTTATTCTGTCGGGCACCGCCAGAGTTATTCTCGAAGATAAAAATTATCTGCTCAGTGAAAATGAATCAACGTTTATCCCTATTGGGGCTCAGCATATGTTAGAGAACCCGGGAAAAATTCCTCTGGAACTTCTGGAAATTCAGTCAGGATCCTATCTGGAAGATGACGATATTATCCGTATAAAAGATCACTATGGTCGCTGTTAATTTGGGGATGAAATATGTCAGGTACATTAACTTGCTTTAAAGCTTACGATATCCGCGGTGAATTAGGCGTCGAATTAAATGAAGATATTGCCTATCGCATAGGGCGTGCTTACGGGGAATATTTAAAACCTAATAAAATGGTATTGGGGGGCGATGTCCGCTTAACCAGCGAAGCATTAAAACTTGCGCTGGCGAAAGGTTTGCAGGATGCGGGAACCGACGTTGTTGATATCGGCGTGACCGGTAC
>NZ_JBFUHK010000375.1:0-586 GCF_056402435.1 Rahnella sp. P4_A8
TGTTCTCGCTGTTGATGTGGATGAGCAACGTTTGAAACGTGTTCATGAAAACCTTCAGCGTTTGAAACTCAGCGCGGAAGTGAAGCAAGGCGATGGGCGCGAGCCGCAGATGTGGGCAGGTGATCGCATTTTCGACCGCATTCTTCTCGATGCCCCCTGTTCAGCGACGGGCGTTATCCGCCGGCATCCTGACATCAAATGGCTGCGCAGAGACAGTGATATTGCCGAACTCGCCAGCCTCCAAAAAGAAATTCTTGATGCCATCTGGCCACGGCTAAAAAGTAAAGGGATCATGGTGTACGCCACCTGTTCGATTTTGCCGGATGAAAACTGCCAGCAAATAGCCTCATTCCTCGAATCACATCAGGATGCTACGCTGGTTGAAACCGGAACGATGGAAAAACCGGGCCGACAGAATCTTCCACATCCTGAAGATGGCGATGGATTCTATTACGCTAAACTTGTTAAAAGCTGAATATCTCGTATTAGTGCTGTTTACTCAGGCTAATACCTTCGAGGCAAAGCAGAGAGTCATATGAAAATAATCATTCTCGGGGCCGGGCAAGTTGGCGGAACACTTGCCGAA
>NZ_JBFUHK010000376.1:0-581 GCF_056402435.1 Rahnella sp. P4_A8
GCAATGGATGAACTGGGTTCTTCACAAGATGTGTTAGCAACTAATCTTTCTGCATTTATTGACCTAATAAGCGTTATGAAAATGCATGCTGTCAAGAAACTTATCTATATATCATCTGGAGGCTCTATTTATGGCGTAGCCGATGCTCCGATTAAAGAAACGCATGATATATCCCCCGTAAGTTTTTACGGCTGGATGAAAGAGTCATGTGAACACTATTTGGAGTTCGCTTCTAGGCTAGATCCAGAATTTAAATTCCTTATCTTGCGTCCAGCAAATGTTTATGGTAAGTATCAGAAAATTGAGAGAATTATTGGCGTTGCATTAAGAAATGCGATTATTGGAAAATCAATGGATATTTATGGAAATATAACTACTTGTAAAGATTATATTCACATAGATGACTTTTGTGAAATTGTCGAAAAACTGATGCAATCTCAAAATTGGAATGAAGTTTATAACGTAGGTTCCGGAGTCGGAACAAGTATTGAAGATATTCTTAGATATGCTCAGATAATTGCAAAGAATAAAATCGAGATAAATTATCACGAGAGAAAATCAGGGGATGTACCTTATAATAT
>NZ_JBFUHK010000377.1:0-581 GCF_056402435.1 Rahnella sp. P4_A8
TCAACGTCAACGGCAGAAGAAACGATCCGCCATTGAGTTGTACGGGTTTCATAAACACGAGAGTCGCCGAGGTGAGGGGCAAAAATGCCAATAACCTTTTTCACTTCTACGTCGTAGGCGTTGAGTTCAGCAGCAACTCGACGAGCCACACGAACGGTCTGATCTTCACGTGGAACATTCGCACCGCCCTGAGCTTCCATATACGCCATAAAGTCACCGGCATCAGCAGCTGCGCGTACTGCTTCGACTTCTTCGTCAAATGTTTCGGTCAGGCTGATGGAACGGATTCGGCGACACTCACGGTATGAACCCATCGTTGGCAGACCGATAGGATGAAATTGAGGGATTCGCCAGGTGGCAGCCCAGGCGGTAACAGCGGCTGCTGAATCTGTCAGCAACTCGCCGGTTTCGTGGTCACGTTCGCCTTCCAGTGCGTAGCCATCGATATTCTTCGCAATGTATTTAGCGATGTAGCCAGCCGCTCCGCCACGGTTCAGATGCTTACAGTCAAAGCGGTTCTTTGCTGCACCGCGTTCGTCGCCTTCTTCATTCATGGCGTATTTGCGCATGATATCGATCAC
>NZ_JBFUHK010000378.1:0-575 GCF_056402435.1 Rahnella sp. P4_A8
GTAGAGTATTGGGTTGCTTTGATCCAGCCTGGTAAAGTCCTGTACGAAATGGACGGTGTGCCTGAAGAGCTGGCTCGTGAAGCCTTCCAGCTGGCAGCAGCCAAACTGCCTATCAAAACCACCTTTGTAACTAAGACGGTGATGTAATGAAAGCACAAGAGCTGCGCGAAAAAAGCGTGGAAGAGCTGAACACTGAGTTGCTGAACCTTTTGCGTGAGCAGTTTAACCTGCGCATGCAAACGGCAAGCGGCCAGTTGCAGCAAACACACCTGTTGAAGCAAGTGCGTCGTGATGTAGCACGTGTGAAAACTTTACTGACTGAAAAGGCGGGTGCGTAATGACTGACAAGATCCGTACTCTGCAGGGTCGTGTAATCAGTAACAAAATGGAAAAATCCATTGTTGTTGCGATTGAGCGCGTGGTGAAACACCCGATTTACGGTAAGTTCATCAAACGTACGACTAAATTGCACGTACATGACGAGAACAATGAATGTGGTATCGGCGACGTTGTGGAAATCAGCGAATGCCGTCCACTGTCTAAGACTAAGTCTTGGACCTTGGTTCGCGTTGTAG
>NZ_JBFUHK010000379.1:0-574 GCF_056402435.1 Rahnella sp. P4_A8
GACACCGGCACCCGACGACGATGTCGTGCGTTTCACCCTGATTGCACGCATGCTTTATTCCAAAGGGGTTGAGCATTATGTTGAAGCCGCACGTAAACTCAAGAAGCGTCATGGTCAACGCTGCGAATTTCGCTTGTTGGGATTTCTGGATGTTAGCAATCCGGCAGCGGTGAAGACTGAGCGTATGGCCGCCTGGATTGAGGAAGGTAATATTCTATATCTGGGGACATCCGATAATGTTGAGCAGGAAATCGCGCAGGTTGATTGTATTGTGCTGCCTTCTTTTTATCGTGAAGGCGTGCCGAAATCATTACTTGAAGCCGGAGCGATGGGAAAGCCGCTGATTACCACCCGTAATATTGGCTGTCAGGATGCGGTAGATGACGGGATAAATGGATTTCTGTGTGAGCCGCAAGATACGGACTGCTTAACGCGGGCGATGGAGCGGCTAATTAATATGACTCATGTGCAACGTCTGGAAATGGGCAATGAGAGTCGGAAAAAGATGGTCAGGGAGTTCGATGAAAAGATCGTTATTTCCCGTTATCTGAAGGCGATCGAACAAGTCTTGCCC
>NZ_JBFUHK010000380.1:0-573 GCF_056402435.1 Rahnella sp. P4_A8
GCCAGAGACTGGCAGAAATAAAGACGGACAATATAAAAAGCAAGATAATATCTGGCGGAATTATTTATCCAGAGACCAGTATCCGGCTTCTTTTAACGCAGCGGCTCCACTATTTGCAAACAGCATTATGTCACGTTGTCCTGGTTGCGGATAAATTCGGCTGCTCAAACACGCTTCGCCTTCATTGACAAATACTTCCACGGATGAGCGGTCAATGAAAATTCGCAATGAAAGAATACAGTCCTCTGGCAGGGGAATGCTGCGCGTTCCCACAAGTGAGAAGTCAGGGTAGTTACGCTCTAATACTAAGCGCTGAGCCTGATTATCAACGTAAATACGCAGTCCATCTCCTAGCACCATGCCATATTGTTCCGCCAAAGACGAACAGCGCTCCCATTCCAGTAATAACTCAACAGCTTCGGCATCTGCAGCGACAAATAACTGCTGATTGTTCAGGCCGTGGGCTGGAATAGGAAAATAGTTGCCTCGCAGGGCGGTCACTTCGGCGATGGGTTTCATCATCACCCGATTATTATCACCTAAGCTCAATTCGCGCGGCAGGGAGAGCATACC
>NZ_JBFUHK010000381.1:0-561 GCF_056402435.1 Rahnella sp. P4_A8
TCTCAAAGCGCTCATATATCTGATCTAGTGTAATCTCAAATTCCCCTCGAGATTCTCTCCTAAGATCAAGTTCGGCTTGTCGTCTGATAGTATGGAACTGGAAGTTCTTATTATTTATTAGTTTTCTGACTTTGGGTTCAATAAATAAAAACAATTCATGTGGTTCAACAAAATCACGTTCTACTAATGTATCAAAAAGATCGAATGATGTTGCTTGGCTTGATGCCATTGCAACACGCAGATGGTCAACTTCAGGTGTTATATTTTCATCTTTAAAGTTTTTCGCAAGGAGCCATTCACGATTGCCTTGGCTAATCATTTCAAAAACTTGGTCAGTGGTTTTTTGTTCAGAAAAGAATTCAAAACCAAGCCCATTTTCAATGAAGTGATTATATAGCGATTCGATTTTTCTAAAATAAGCCTCCCCATTGAAAATATCGAACTTATGAGAGAGATGTACGCGAGATAAGAGGAAATATAAGATGTTATCAGAGTCAATTTTTTCTGATTTTAAAACGGAATCGTTGAAGTCTTTAAAATTATCATGTACTGAGAATAATG
>NZ_JBFUHK010000382.1:0-555 GCF_056402435.1 Rahnella sp. P4_A8
GTGTTAAGGCAATTGCACTGGTTGCCATTGGGAGGGTCATAATAGTGAACAAAGATGCAAGGAAGTAATGTTTCATTTTTTCTCTCATATTAATATAATTTTTTAGATGCCATTCATTAATCAACCATCAGTTTTTTAGACGCCCGCTGATTTTAGGTAATAATACGTAATAGACGATTTCGACAATTCGGACCAGACCCACAATCATCGCTACACCCGCAATCCAGTTAGCCAACCACAGAGGTATTTCCAATATCGAAAAGGTGAAATACACGCCAATGCGACTTAATATGACGAAAGTTAGTAATCCGCAAAAAAATGTGGTTACAAATATAAAAACTGGAGATGATTTTTTCATGCATACCAACGTTAAATAAAATGATGATACTGTCTGAAACAAATCCCCATTGCTAAGCCGAATAGCTGGTGATTTGCGCTATGCATCTTACCCTCGGCCATGACCGTGGTCACTGCTGCCTCTGTTTCCGTTATTACTTGTTTAGCGACCGCCACTGTTCCCAAAGCAGTTGCCTGAACCGGCAATCAGCCCTCCCA
>NZ_JBFUHK010000383.1:0-554 GCF_056402435.1 Rahnella sp. P4_A8
GGCCATTCCCTGAACTTATTGAAAATAAAGAAATGGTTATCCATGGTAAATGGACAGAAAAAGGCAGGGAATTGGCAGCCAAAACACTGGGTGTGGAGAAAATATCAGTCCTGGATCCAGATAATAAAGAGTTTTCTAACTATTGGACGCCGGAGTATTGTGCTCAGCGAGTGGCGCAGGTGCTCAATGGATAGCATGTATATTACAGGATATGCATTAAGACAAAATGGAATTACAAATAGTAACATCAGGAATGCTATCGAAGATAAACAATCATTTCCACTAGATGAAGACCCTGATGCGTTTACACAGGAGGTGAAGAAAAAGCTCGCAAGGGAGGACCGTGCGATTATTACTGAACTTTCTCTTAGTTCTATAGCAATTTGTTGCGAAGCGATGGCAATGGCTGAACAGCTAAAGCCCTTCACCGATGTGGAAAAAGAAAATACTTTTGTTATGGCTACGGCAGAAACAGAAGATGACTTTTACACCATTATTTATAAGTATCTGCAAAAACACCAAAAGGATGGAGATGAGGTCACAGAACTCAAAGA
>NZ_JBFUHK010000384.1:0-544 GCF_056402435.1 Rahnella sp. P4_A8
GTTTAATATTCCCGGATATGAAAGAGCGTATCAGCAAATGGAAGAGCTATTATTTGAAGTTAATGAAGGTTATCTGCACTAAGAGATAACAGGTAAAACGTAACATATGACAAAAGCAGCACTTTTTGCTGATAAGCAAAATGGATCCTGTCCAGCATGCGGGGCCGATTTGGTGATCCGTAGTGGTCGCCACGGCCCCTTTCTCAGTTGTTCATCCTACCCGCAATGTCAGTATGTTCGTCCCCTGAAATCACAGGCGGATGGGCATATTGTGAAAATCCTGGAAGGACAGGCATGCCCTAAATGTGACTCTACTTTGGTGCTGCGGCAGGGGCGTTACGGCATGTTTATTGGTTGCAGTCAGTATCCTGAATGCGATCATATTGAAGCTATCGATAAGCCTGAAGAAACTACTCTGGGCTGCCCGCAATGTGGAAAGGGTCATCTGTTACAGCGCAAATCACGTTTTGGCAAAGTATTCCACGCCTGTGATCGTTACCCGGAATGTCAGTTTGCCATCAATAATAAGCCAGTTGCAGGAGAA
>NZ_JBFUHK010000385.1:0-543 GCF_056402435.1 Rahnella sp. P4_A8
ACAATGAACTTGGCAACTTCGTCACGCAGTTTTTCGATTTGCTCTTCAGACAGCTCACTGATCTTAACATTTTCAGCAATACCGGATGCAGCACAGATAGACTGTGAGCGGGTTTTGCCGATACCGTAGATCGAAGTTAATGCGATTACAGTATGTTTCTGATCAGGAATGTTAATGCCTGCTATACGGGCCACTATGCACTCCTACTATTTATATACGGCAACACCATTCTGAAAAGCCCGTTTTCAGGATACTCAAATAGTATTGCTGCTTACATACAAAAGATTGGCTGGCTAATCTAGCCAGCTCAACCCAACTTTGCAAGAAAAATATGCGAGATAATCAGCCTTGACGCTGTTTATGCTTCGGTTCTGCACTGCAGATTACGCGAACGACACCGTTACGCTTAACAATTTTGCAGTTACGACATAATTTCTTGACGGAAGCACGAACTTTCATTTTTACTCTCCGTAACTTCGMAAACTCACCAGATTAGCGGTTATAGCCTTTCAGGTTTGCTTTCTTCAATGCAGACTCATACTG
>NZ_JBFUHK010000386.1:0-542 GCF_056402435.1 Rahnella sp. P4_A8
AGCGTCTTCGATGACTTGCTGACTTAAGTAAGGTGCATCAACAATCATTCGCAACCCTAATCCATAAGCGTAATCAGGTTAAAAATTATAACCACAGTGAATGGCAGGAGGAACGTTAATCACTATTTCAAGCTCTCGTTTTTCAACAAACCCAAAAATGTGAGGTCACCGAAAACATCATATTTGCATGCTTCGCGGCATACTAATGTATGACTAACTATTTTCCCCTGAGAATTATAATTAGGCCATGTATTTATTTTAAATTCATTTTCACGTTCTTGCTCACTTAACATCTCGCAGGCTTCGTCGAATGCACGGAAGTGATACACATCTCTGAAAGCCATCTGTGCGATGATAATTTCCGCATTCCAAAAGTCAGCAGGATCTAATCCGGTGAAATAGATATCACTCCACTCCAAAATACGATCAGTTTTATCGTCAAACTGAGGAAAGTCACACTCATCATAAAATATGCCACCGCAGCGGTGACGTTCATTATGGATAAGTTTTTTAGATGTACCACTTTCTGACGGCGACTACGT
>NZ_JBFUHK010000387.1:0-541 GCF_056402435.1 Rahnella sp. P4_A8
CCCGGTAAATAGCAACCATATGGTTGAATTTATCCACATCAAAATGACTTAAAGGCGTCATCGCATATCCTTAATTTTAATGTAGCAATGCCTGATAAATGTCATTAATATTTCTCCAGTTTTTTCTGGACAAAATAACATTGTCGAGAAAATCCTGCATGGCGTTATCAAAACGTTCTACAGACTGGCTTAGCACAGAGATATTATCGTCACTAAAACATGCGCTCAGAGGGGATGCGATTAACGTGGACGTCAGTTCATAACGCTCACCCTGATCAAGTAATATTATTGCATCAATAAATCCTGGGAATTTCTTCAGCTTGTTTGCCAATTCAACTCTGGCAACAGGAAATACCCCAGAACGAACACTAAGAATATCCGTGACTATACCAGGCCTGATAAAGATGACATCCTGCAATTGTTCCTTTTTTTCGGAAAAATAGCATTCGTAGATCTGATCAAAAACGGTATTCTGATAACAATGCTCTAATAAAGCGGGTGCGATAGTCCCGTGTAATCTGGCCCCAGCCTCCACCATAAC
>NZ_JBFUHK010000388.1:0-539 GCF_056402435.1 Rahnella sp. P4_A8
GCGCCAACAAGGTCGTCGTGTCTATGCAGCACAGAGCACGCACTTACCGTTGAAAGTGAATATGGCCGGGGTTATCCCAGCGATCTTCGCTTCCAGCATTATTCTGTTCCCTGCCACGATTGCATCATGGTTTGGGGGTGGGACTGGTTGGAACTGGCTGACTACGATTTCGCTGTATTTGCAGCCTGGACAACCGCTTTATGTGTTACTCTATGCGACTGCAATCATCTTCTTCTGTTTCTTTTATACTGCGTTGGTTTTCAACCCGCGTGAGACAGCAGATAACCTGAAGAAGTCCGGTGCATTTGTACCAGGAATTCGTCCGGGAGAGCAAACGGCGAAGTACATCGATAAAGTAATGACTCGCTTAACCTTAATTGGTGCGATGTATATTACTTTCATCTGCCTTATCCCGGAGTTCATGCGTGACGCGATGAAAGTTCCATTCTACTTTGGTGGTACTTCTCTACTGATCGTAGTCGTCGTTATCATGGACTTTATGGCTCAAGTGCAAACTCTGATGATGTCAAGTCAGTATG
>NZ_JBFUHK010000389.1:0-539 GCF_056402435.1 Rahnella sp. P4_A8
ATTCTGGGCTGGGATGTCGCCTGCATCTACACAAGCTTGGCGGGGGTTATCTTTTTAAGATATGTATAATATTCCCAATAATGCTTAGCCTCGAGAATGAAGCATATGCTTGGGAGCAGCTGACCCTTGTTAAATATGTACTGGCCACGTTTGCTGAGTTTGAAAGAGGTAAGACATTCGCGCGCAATGGTTAAGATTAAGCCACTGCGCTAGTATAAGAAAAATGCGGACGAAACAATCAAACGATCAGATAAACCAACGCTTGCCGGTGTAAGATAAGGGCATAGCATAATCAACGTGACGCATCACATCTCAACTCGCTAAGGAAGGGCAGACCGTGTTTCGCCAGGAAGCGATTAATAATCAGAAAATGAAATGGCGCGGCCGAGCGCTACTCCTCCCCGGTATTCCCTTTTGGGTTACCGCGTTATTATGCCTTTTATTTATTACCACCTTCCTGACCTTTGTCATTGCCGTAAATTATACCCGCAGAGTCAACGTGACCGGTGAGATCAGCACCTACCCACGCGTGGCTAACG
>NZ_JBFUHK010000390.1:0-537 GCF_056402435.1 Rahnella sp. P4_A8
CTATACGAGAGATTTATTAAATTCTAAAGGTATTGAAGCATATTATTCAGGTTGCATGACTCTTACACTTGGTGAAACCTATAAAAGGGACAATGTTACTGATGACGTTTACTTTATTGATGTAATGTATGATTCGATGACTATCCCAGAATTACTACGTAAACCCTTAAGATTGGGGAAACGTATTTTAAATGGAAGGGCATTTGAATTTAACCATAGGAATCGGGTCCTAAATAAATACTTTGAACCCGACTTAATTAAAAATGCCAAGTTTGAAACTCAAATTATACCTTACGTGACTGCAAAAGAAGGTTTCAAACTTGCTGATGATTTTCTGAGGCGTTTAGCTAATGCCAAATTAGTTGTGACATCACGTATTCATACTGCTCTTCCATGTCTTGCTATGGGGACGCCAGTTATTTTTGTTAATGGCGGTTTTAAAAACAAAGTAGATAACTGTCGTTTTGATGGGCTGTTTGATTTCATTAAAAGAATAGATGTTGATGCAAAGGGTGAATCTGTCGCTAATTTCAATTT
>NZ_JBFUHK010000391.1:0-529 GCF_056402435.1 Rahnella sp. P4_A8
CGTCAGGGTGGTGTAGACATCGCCCGGTGACATATTGTTGATGATGTTAAACGCCTGAGTTTTATTACTTGAGAACACGCGCAACACGCTGCCCGCCCCACCATTATAAGCAGTAATCACCGCATAACGACGCGATGTCGGGTTGCTGATATTCCCCAGATACACGTTTTGCAACATCGCCAGATACGCGGTGCCGGTATTAATATTGTTCTGCGGATCAAACAGATAGCTGCGACTCGGTTTGCCCCATTTCCCTTCAGATTTGAACACATCTACGCCTGCGGTGTGCTGCACAACCTGCATCAGACCCAGCGCATCAGCATTACTGACCGCATACGGGTTAAAGGCCGATTCTGTTTGCATGATCGCCAGTATCAGCGACTGATCGACACCATATTTCGCGGACGCTTCCCGGATCATCGGCAGGTATTTATGCGCACGCTGATTCAGGTGGTTTGGCACCATCTGAATCGTCACGGAATAAATCACGTGCAGACCGGACTGACGACGCATCAGCTTGTTCTGGATC
>NZ_JBFUHK010000392.1:0-525 GCF_056402435.1 Rahnella sp. P4_A8
GATGTTGCCTGCGCATCGAGAAGAAGTTGTTTCAGTACCTGCGTATTGTATGGTTCACCCTCTATCGTCGTGTCAGGCTCGTTATTACGCAGGCTGTTAATGTTAAAACAGTTTTGTCCATCAGCAATAATATAGTCCACTGAAAATCCATCCTGGCCGGTGAAGTGGCCTTGCTGAACGGCAAACTGATCGAGGTTGTTTTGAACAGGGTTTTCGGTAAGTTCTTTTTTCAGTCTCGGCAGGGCGATTTCTTCAGCGGCAAAGGTTAGCCAGCGTAATTGCTGTTGATTGAGTAACCAACTTTGGCGGTGCTGGCTGACCTGAAATTGCAGCGTCATTTTTGCCGCTAATGCAGCCATGATGGCAAGGATCATTAAGACGATCAGTAGCGCCACACCTTGTTGCTTACTCATCGGTGGTGTTCTCCCCGTTTAAGGGTATCGGAGCTGCGGATTCAGAACTTGCTTGCTCAGACGGCTTATCAGCTGACTCTGCCTTCGTCTCCTCAATTATTTGGGGCAGGAG
>NZ_JBFUHK010000393.1:0-517 GCF_056402435.1 Rahnella sp. P4_A8
TGACACCCCTTTGTCCGTTTTACGCTGTCTTAACATATGGAAAGCATTTTCTTCGAACAATTCATAGGCCAGTTGAATTGTTTTTTGATAAATATTTTCGAGTTCATCAAATGTTTCCTTGCTGAAGTAATTCCCATGCTCCAAATAAAAATCCAAATAATCTTCTAAACTTCTTTTTTGTAAATCATTACGCTGACGGTATGCAAAGAAACGCAGCACAAGTTCTACATCAAACATCGTTTTGAAAAATTTGTCCTCCCTTCTTTCTGTGGATAATGATGACTTATCTGACTTATCTGCTAATGGTATTCCCCACATTTTGCAAAGAAAATCATTTTCGGACAGTTTGATGCATAATCTGTTCAGTTTACCATTAAAGTTGGCGTTTCTTTTTTCTTGAGGTGTAAGTTTTTCGCCTCCGCTATTAATTCTATCAAAAACCATTTGTTTTAAATTATTTGCTTCTTGTTCGTTTGAAGCGGTTTCATGCAATAATATGATAGAAGATATATATCTT
>NZ_JBFUHK010000394.1:0-506 GCF_056402435.1 Rahnella sp. P4_A8
GGCCCTTATCTGATATCCAAAAATAACGATAAAGGCTCTTCCGAGCCTTCTTTAGTAAACGTCTAACTCCCACATCTCTCCCAGTCTGCGATCCCATTTCTCTGGCGTTATTTTTAACTTGCCACGGCAGGGAGTGAGTGTTATTTCACTAAAATATAGCTTATCATTATTTAACATCAGATCCACGCGACAGTAGTCAATCCCTGATGATATCTCCTGAGCGGCCGTCAAAGCCTTATAAAAAGAATCAGGTTCAACGATATCTCCATGATAGTTTGGATATTCCATCTGGAATGGCTGTAATTTCCACTTCCTATCATAAACATTGATAAATTCGTTACCATTGGAGTCAGTAAAATCAGCTTCAATGAAGCAGGCAATCCCGTTAAAGCAATGGATCCTCAGCATTTCTGGCCGTGGGTCTTTATCTCTTACTTTCTCTAAGATCACATATTCCTCACAAATGATCTTCTTTTCTATATTTTTATAGTGCCATTCCCTGGTGC
>NZ_JBFUHK010000395.1:0-506 GCF_056402435.1 Rahnella sp. P4_A8
AGATTAAACAACAATAATCTCTGTCGATGTTTGTTGGAGCGCCTGCTGCACATCATCGCTGATAGCGGAGTCAGTAATGATGGTGTCGATTTTTTCCATAGGCAGCACCAGGTTATATCCGCGTCGGCCAAATTTAGTGGAATCAGTCACCACGACAACACGCTGAGCGGCATCAGCCATAATACCGCTGATACTATAGCCTTCATTAAATGTGGTGATCCCTGTGGCCGCGTCGAGGCCATCAGCGCCGACAAACATGAGGTTAGCGACGATGCCCTGCAACGCATATTCCGTGATGTTGCCATGTAGCGAGCGCGTTTTGTGGCGTAGTGTTCCGCCGCAAACGACCAGAGTGATATCCGGGTTTTCTGATAATACAAACGCAGCCGGTAAGTTGTTAGTAATGACAGTGATATCACCCGCTTTCACTAACTCCTCAGCCAGCAGCATGGTCGTGCTGCCACTGTCGAGGATCACGGTATCCCCCGGTTTAACCAACCCCGCGG
>NZ_JBFUHK010000396.1:0-503 GCF_056402435.1 Rahnella sp. P4_A8
GTTATAAGGAGTATAGTCGCAGTTGCGAGCCAGAGGATATTCCTTATTATCCAATCCGCCAGGTTGGAGAGATGGCATTACTCGATAAATACTTAACTCTCGCTAGAGCTGAAAAAAACATCACGTTTGTTGGCCGTTTAGGAACTTATCGGTATCTGGATATGGATGTTACAATTGCCGAGGCACTAAAGACTGCTGAAGTATATCTTACAAGTATCAATGAATCAGTTGCTATGCCTGTATTTACGGTCGATGTTAGATGAATACAACAGCATTAATTGTCACCTTCAATCGGTTAGACAAGTTAAAGAAATGCTGGCTATCGACTTCGATATTGCCTTTCGACAATATTGTTATTGTAAATAACTGCTCAACTGATGGCACTGCCTCCTGGCTTGCAAGTATTGAAGAAGAACCCCGGTTGACCATTTTATCCTTAACTGAAAACACCGGCGGTGCCGGTGGTTTTAAAAGAGGGGCTGAGTATATTGCTGCTCATATTA